>JBKJIA010000087.1:0-3319 GCA_046598735.1 Polyangiales bacterium | reverse complement strand
TGTGCTGCGCGCGCGGGTTGCGCATGTGCTGCGGGCGCGGGTTGCGCATGTGCTGCGGGCGCGGGCTGCGCATGTGCTGCGGCCACCGCAACCGCAGCCGGAGCAGGTGGCAGCATGCTAGGCATGGCTGTCAGCGGATGCAGTTTGGACATCGCGCCCGCGATTGATGACGTGGCTTTGGCGACGCCATTATGCGCCGAGCGTACGTCCTGCAAGAGCGCCATGGTTTGGCTCAATGAGCCCAGCGCTGCGCGCACGGACCCCTTGCCTGTGCGTTCATCCGCTGCTTTCTCGGCCTCGAACAAGGCACCCACCGCTTGAGCGATGTTTTGTGCCAAATTCATCACATCTGGCGGAGTGTTGGGATCCTCTTGCAGACTCGCGAGCGCCTTGCCGAGCTCTTCGCGCGCTCCACGTGCGACGTCCGATCCAGAGTAACTCATCGATGTTCCTTACTCGTCAGGTGGAGGGCGCAAAATGCGGACCCTGACCCACGAAAACTCTCGCAACTGCACCAGCATACCTGGGCCTCTCGAGCCATTCCAGTAGCGAACGCTGTCGGCGGGGGTGTCTGGTAGCGCTGGTAGCGCTGATTGCGCGCAGGCGGTGGTCGTCGGTCCATGGAGGCTAAAGGGTCTTAGTAAACACGACGCGCGGGCGGCCCGGGCCCGCGTACTCGGGCGTCTCGTGCGCCGTAAAACCGAGGGCGCGGTGGAACTTGGCCGATCCTTCATGGCCGACCATGCCGATGGCCTTGAGCTGCTTGAGGCCCGCGCGCTGGCAACTCTCCGCAAAGTGCTGATAGAGCAGCTTGCCCACGCCTGCGCGTCGATGACCCGGATCGATCCCCACCAAATGGACGTAGCCCGTGGAGGAGCTGGGCGAGGCGAGGCCAAGTAAGAAGCCAGCCACCTCGCCGTCGTCTTCTGCGATCAGCGCGTGCTCGCCGAGCTCGTAAAAGAAGAAGGGGCTTGCGCGTTCGGTCGTGGGGCCGCCCCACCACGCGTCGAATACAGAAACGATGTAATCGAAGTCCCGCTTCGTGATGCCGCGAATGATCATGGAGATTGTCCGTGGCGCCGTCCGTGAGGACTGCTGATCAGAGCTGGTCGTGAGGATGTGCCATGAGTGCGCTGTCCCCGTCGCGTCCGTGCTACATCCACATACGCGCCGGAAAACCGAGCGGACGATACAGCGATCCATGGCCGCGCACCAGGTTCTCTTTTGCCCATTCTGTCGTGAGAGCTTCGAGGACCTTACTCGCTGCCCTGACCACGATCTCGTGTTGATCGGCTTCGATCGACTGGGTCCCGATCCATTAGATGCCGCGCACGATCCAGACGTGATCGACAACGCGCCGCTCGACGCGCTCGACCTACGTTTCGGTCGTGGTTGGGTGGCCGCTGCCGCGGTGCTCAACGCGCTCGCATTGGGCTGTGAATTCGTGCGCGGCGTGGGTCCCAGCGCGGGACTCAGCGTGCGGGAGCTCGCCGTCACAGCGCCCAGCTTATGGACACTACCGATCGTAAGCTTTGTGCTGCTCTATGCGCTCAGGCGCAGAAACACGCCGCGCGCCCTACGCGGCTTGCGCGTGCTCGTGCCGATGCTGGCCTTCGTGACGCCGCTCACGTTCGGCTGGGTGATGTGGCGACTTCACCAGGGCGTAGCCGTGTGGGCCACCGGCAAGCGTACGATCGGATTGGATCCGGGCAGCGCTTGGTATGTCGTGGCCGTGGCGTCCCTGATGATGTTGATCGGCGGTTTGCGGCTCGGTGTGCATCGCAAGGGCCCGCGTCAGCCCGACAAGACACTCAATCCGCGCGCTTGAACGAGATCGTGGCCGCCGTGCTGGCCAGCAGAGCGAACGCGATCATCACCGTAAGGTCGGTGCTCAACGCGTGTCGCGCCACGCCCAGCATCACCTGGCGCATGGCATCGACGGCGTAAGTCATCGGATTGAGCCAGACGAAGGGCCGCAGCCACACCGGGGCGTTCTCGATCGGATACATCGCACCCGACAAAAAGAACAACGGTAAGGCGACCAAGTTGGCAAAGTTCGAGAAGCCTTCGAATGAACGCATTTGACCGGCGATGGCCAGGGCTAGTGCCACGACGCCGGTGCTGGTGAGCAGTACGATGCCTGTGACTGCAACGACCGATAGCGGCGCAATCCACACGCCGATCAAGGGCGCGAAGGCGAGCGTAATCATGGCCTGAAGTGCCGTGACCAAGCTGCCAGCCAGCAACTTGCCAAGCACGATCTCGACGCGGGAAATCGGCGCGACCAAGATTTCTTTGAGAAAGCCAAGCTCGCGATCCCACACGGTGGAAACGCCTGAAAACAAGCCTCCGAAGAGGATCGTCATCGTCATGATCCCGGGCAACATGAAGGCTGCGTAAGAGACGCCGGTCTGATCGCGGAAAGCGTTCTGCATGCCGCTGCCGAGGATGACGAGCCACAGTAACGGGCGCGCAAGCGTCGCATAGAGCGAGCTGCGTTCACGGGCGAAGCGCAGCAGCTCGCGCCAGCACAAGGCGCCCATCGTATCGAGCACGCGCAGCATCAACGTCTACCACCACCGCGACGGGACACGGCGCTGCGTACAAGGTCGCGATCGCTTGCGGCATCGTCGCGTAGCGCGCCACCTGTCAGGTGAACGAAGACGTCCTCTAGCTCGCGCGCTTGTACATCGGCCGGCAAACGTGCCTTGAGCTCATCGGGCGTTCCTTCGGCGATGATGCGACCATGATCGAGGATGGCCACGGCATCGGCCTGCTCAACCTCGGCTAAGTAGTGCGTAGTCAGTAAGATCGTAAGGTCGCGCGTGCGGCGCAACTCTGACAAGTGCGCCCAAAAAGCACGTCTAGTCTGCGGATCAAGGCCGGCCGTGGGCTCATCGAGAAAGAGCACCTCAGGCTCATGCAGGAGCACGCGTGCAAGCTCGAGCCGCCTGCGCATGCCTCCGCTGTACGTGCGCATTTGTCGGTCGATGGCATCGCCCAGATCGCTGCGTTCCACCGCTTCGTCGACGCGCTGCTTGCGCACGTTGCGCGCGATGCCCCAGACACGCGCGTGCAAAATCAGATTCTCGCGCCCGGTCAGGCGATCATCGACGCACGGATCTTGGAACAACACACCGATGCGTTGCCTGACGTCGTTCGCTTGCTTGTGCACGTCGAAGCCAGCGACTTCCGCGCGACCCGACGTCGGGTTGCGCAACGTGCAAAGCACCGAAACCGTCGTGGACTTGCCCGCACCATTCGGGCCCAAAAAGCCGAATAATGCGCCGCGTTCCACGCTGAAGCTCACGCTGTCGAC
>JBKJIA010000026.1:0-3299 GCA_046598735.1 Polyangiales bacterium | reverse complement strand
GCGCAGGTGCCGTTCGCCGAACAACACCACCTTATCGAGACATTCTCGGCGTATGGACCCCACGAATCTCTCTGCATAGGCATTCAAGTTCGGACTGCGCGGCGGCAAGCGCAGGGGCTTCACGCCGCTATCGCCGAGGAGGCGCCGGAACTGCTTCGTGAATACGGGGTCGCGATCGAGGATGAGGTGCGTCTTGCTGCGCAAAGAAGCCGTCGACCGCGTCGAGCAGGTTGCGTCCGACCTGCATGATCCAGCTCTCGCCAGGTTCGTGCACGATGCCTGCGATGTGCACGATGCGCGTCTTGAGCTCGATGACGAACAGCACGTGGAAGCGCGTGAGACCGGTGAGAGTGAGCGCTTCGACGGTGAAGAAGTCGGCTGCAGCAATACCATCCCAATGGATGCGTAAGAATTCGCTCCATGACATGCCCTTGGATCGCTTTGGCGCCGGGTCGATGCCATGTTCCGCGAGTACACGGGCCACCGTCATGCGACCCACGTCTCGACCGAGGTTCTTCAGAGCTCCGACGATGCGAGTGTAGCCCCAACCGGGGTTCTGCTTGGCCATGCGCAAGATCAGCTCGCGGATGTCATTGGCCTTGCGAGGCCGGCCAACTGAAGCGTTCGCTGAGCCGTCGTACTTCCGGGCGATCAAGCGGCGGTACCAGCTCAGAATCGTATCGGGTGTTGCGATGCAGGCGAGTTCTGCGAGTGCCTTGCGGCCGAGGGCCTTACCTTTCTGGGCGAGCCTGCGGCGTTGCGTGTCCGAGAGCCTAATGCGTCTGTCGCCCAGCTGATCGCGCAGAATACGATTTTCTTCGCGCAGGTATTCGATAGCAAGGAGCTGTCGACGGTTGATCCAGCCACACACGGTCAGCAGTACGAAGTCGAAGGAAGTCGCGGTCACGGCGGGGCTCTATACAGCGCAGGTTGGGGTGGGCGAGGCGCGAATGACCACCTGCTGAATATTGCGGGCCTCTTGGGTGTGCTGAATTATGGGACAGCACGCGGGCTGTTGCTGACAAGACCGTAAGGGTCGGTTGCCATGCCGGGGGTTCAGAGAGGGTTCAGAGTAGCTCGACCGGCTAGGAAGGCGGCAAGCGTTCGGCCCATCGTGAATCGCGGGCGCGGCGTCTGGCGGCACGACGCCTCCAGGGGCACGATCGCCCAATGCCCAATGATCCCATCGCAGGCTGGTTATGCACGTACCCAACGAGCATCGCGAAGCTCTCCGAGGGAGCACGCAAGGTGATCCGACGCACCGTACCGGACGCGGTCGAGAAGCTCAGGCCGGGATGGCAGCTCATTGGGTACAACGCACCGCGCTACTTCGCGTTCATCGCGCCAAAAGTGGACTACGTGATGCTGGGCTTCGAATGGGGCGTGATGCTGCCGAATCTCGACGGCCTCCTCGAGGGAGATGGCAGCCAGGTGCGCTTCATCGCGGTACGATCGGCAGAGGTGCTGCGGTCCCAGGCAGTCGCCGAGCTCATTCGCGCGGCGGCGACCCTGACGCCACCGCCCCGGCGCGCGCGCCGGTGAACCGCTGTCAGACAGGCTCGAGAGTCGCAGTGCGCAGCGCCTTGAGATACTCCGCAACGCGCGGAACTCGAACGCGCCCGTTACGAATCACGGCTTGATCGCGCCCGAGACGTTCACACGTCATACGCGCACAACCAGCTTTCCAAGCACGCGATCGCTCTCCATCAACGCGTGCGCCTGGCGAACATCGGCGAAGTCGAAGGTGCGCACGCGGAGCGACGGGATGCTCCCCGCAGAGATCCCCGCTGCGATCGCTCTCAATGGCGCATCGGTGAGTGGTAGAGCTGCCGTGCCCAGCAGGCCGCTCGGGAAGAAGCTGAGTCGCGTTGCGTTCGGGAGGTCCTGCATCAGATGGAAGTTCTCGAGCACCGGCGGGCCACCGAGCAGGCCGACGACCGCCACCGCTCCGAACGGCCTCAGCGCCTTGATCGTGTCGCGAAGCGTCGCTGCGCCCACCACCTCGAGAGCCGCATCGACCCCTTCGGGAACGGCTCGCCTCACATCCTCTCCAATTTCTCCGTGGTCCACGATGGCGACGTCGGCACCCACTTCACGCAGCCGCCGAACGTTCGCCTCGGAGCGGGTCGTCGCGACGACGTTCGCGCCAAGGCTCTTCGCGTAGACGACAGCCGCCATGCCGACCGAAGCGGTGGCCCCGCGCACCAGGAGAGTCTGCCCCTTCGCGAGGCCGAGACTCCTGCCCAGCGCACCCCAAACAGTAAGGTACGACTCGGGTAGCGCAGCGAGCTCCTCCCAAGACAGCGTAGTGTCGTGAAGGTCGATGACGTTGCTGCGCAAGACCACGACCTCCTCTGCATAACTTCCGGTTCGCGAGAACTGCATTCCGCCCATCGCAGTGGCGACTCGCTGGCCCGTGCGAAAGATTCCCGACGCATCCGAGATCACCTCACCGACTGCTTCGATGCCGGGCACGACCGGGCCGTTGATGGGGCCCATCTTGCCGGAGCGGCGATACACCTCGGCCCGATTCACACCGAAGGCGCGGACACGAATAGCGACCTCGTCCGACTTGGCCTGCGGCGACGGAACCTCCGCGAGAGTGAGTACCTCGGGTCCGCCAGCCCGTTCGATGATGTAAGCTTTCATGTTGGATCTCCTGTCTGTTTGCGCGGTTCAACTGCGGGGACGGTTGGTCGAGAAGAGGTAGCGGTGGATCTTCCATGCACCGTTTTCGCGCCGAAACACGAAGAGCTCGTTGTTGCCCTCGTCGACATCCGCGCCTGCGGCGAGGACGCGCGTCCGGCCTGCTGAGCTCGTGCGAGCCCATGCCCACTCGCCCGCTTGCTGGAGCTCGTGAATCTCGAAACGGATGTTGAGTTGGAGGGTCTCGAAGACCTGCTGGTACCCGGCACGAACTGCGTCGCGACCGACCAGCGCCGGCGCGTGCTGCGGCATGAAGACGGGTTCGCTGCCGTACAGCCCCAGGATGTCGTCGATGGCGTTCGCGTTGAGGGCAGTCTCGTACCTGTGGATTGCGTCACGAATTTCCGCGAGCGCTTGCGCCTCGGACTGCGAGCTCGCCACGGCAGAATTGGTCGGCGATGCCTGTGCCGTCGTCGCCGCGCATCCCGAAGTCACTGCGCACGACGCCACCCATGTGGCAGCAACTGCGATTCGAATAAAGCTCCGAGCATTCATGGTGGCCTCTCAAGCACGAGGTTGGTTGGTCGAGAACAGGTAGCGGTGAATGCGCCACTCGCCGCTCTCGCGCCGGAAGATGAAGAGCTCATTGTTGC
>JBKJIA010000479.1:0-5940 GCA_046598735.1 Polyangiales bacterium | reverse complement strand
CAGACCAACGTCGCCCACCCAAGCGCCCCGGGGGTGGAGCAGGGGTGGACGAAGTCGGGCGCCCCGCTTCTTTCTCGCAGAACCACCCCCGGCCACCTACCTTACGGTTTCATCCGCACCCCCGCGACGAGCGCAGCGAAGTCCCCCCACAAGCGCCCGCTCCCGCCCACTGCCACGCAAAACCCACGTCCGCCGAACCTTACGGTTTCCTCCGTAAACCCACCCACGCGACCCGCGAGCGAAGCGAGGTCGGGCGCAGGCGCTGGGGCCCCACGCCAACGGAACACATCTTTGAACAGGCGTGATCGAGCACGCGTTGCTACCTCACCGAGTAGCGCGACACCACGCGCACCTCCCACAACATCACTCGCACCACTCACTCGCGCGGCATGTCCGTGGGCAGCGCCTGCGCCCGACCTCGCTTCGCTCGCAGGTCCTACGCTCACGCTAGCGCTGACACTTCGCACAAAAGTGCGTCGAGCGCGCCCCAATCACGATCCTCAAAATCGCCGTCCCGCACACCAAACATGGCTCCCCCGTGCGCGCGTACACGCTGCGCTCATCTTGGTAAGCCCCATCCGTGCCATCAGGCTGCACGTAATCGCTGATGCTTGATCCGCCCGTTTCAATCGAGCGCAACAAAACCTTCACGATCGCTGCGGCAAGCGCATCGCATTCCTTGCGCGTCAGCGACGAAGCCGCCCGCGTAGGTAGCACGTGCGCGCGAAAGAGCGCCTCATCCGCGTAAATGTTGCCTACGCCCGCGAGCACGCCTTGATCGAGCAAGAACGTCTTCACCGCGACCTTACGCTTGCGGCTTTGCGCGAACAAATGCGCGCCCGTAATGTCGAGCGCATCCACGCCCAGCTTGTCGAGCCGCGCATCGCTTTGTCCCTTGGCAAGCCAGCGCACCTTACCGAACTTGCGCACGTCACGGAACAGCACCGGTTCCTTACTGTCTGCAAAATGCAGCACCAGGTGCGTATGCGAGTCCGCCTTGAAGGCGGCATTCTTGCCAAGCTGCCGTTCTGGATCGAGCGTGCCCATTTTGGTGCCGTTCAACAACCTGACGCTTTGCGCGGAAGCCGTGAACAACTGGCCTGTCATACCCAGATGCAACAGTAAGCGTGAGCCATCGTCGAGCTCGGCCACCAAATACTTGCCATGTCGCGTCAAAGCGCGCGTGGTGCGCTCGATTAGGTGCTGTTTGAGCGCACGCGGCGGTGTGAGAAAAAAGTAGCTCGCTTTCGTAGTGTGCACGTCGCGAATGCACCGACCCACTAACTTGTCTTCGATGCGGCGACGCGTGACCTCGACTTCGGGCAATTCGGGCATTCGTCAACCTGCTTTACGGAAGCCCAGCTCTTCGAGGTAACTCTTGTCGAGCCGACTGCGCGAACGCGCGACCTGGCTACGCAATAGTAAGGCAAGGCCTGCCGCTATCGCCCACGCCCGCGCCAAGGCGCCTGGCCTTACGCTCGGCACAAACCCGAGCGCTTGTCCTTGCTGCCACACGCGCGCGCGTACATGCGCCACGAAAGCATCGAGCTGCTTCATCACCGGATGCTCCGGCGCGCGTTGCTTGATGCCGCGCACTGCCATCGGTACGAGCATCAGCTGCAGCTCCAGCAAACCGTAATAGGGCCGCCTGAGCCACGGCTTGAGCTCGAGCATGCGCTTGGTTTCCTTTTCGCCCCAAGCCACGTGCTCGATCTCTTCGCGGCAGATCACGCTCAGCTTCTTTTTGATGCTGGTCACGCGTGGATCGGATTCGGGCAAAGTCTGCAGCAGCACATCGCGAAAGATGTCGAGCACCATGCCTTCGCCGAGCGCATGCTCCATCAACACTTTGAGCGGGTAGTAGTCGTTGTGCGCCGCAAGTACCCGAATCACCCAATGGGCCGGCTCAGGCTGCATGTCGAGACTGCGAAAAATCTCCGCGAACAAAGTAAGGTGGTTGAGCTCCTGGCGGGCTTGTTTCGCATAGAAGTGCGCAGCTTCGAGCGAATGAGCGGCATACAACGAACGCCCGCAAAATACGCCGGTGGCTTCGCCGAACAGGGCTTGCGACAGAATGAAGCGCAAGATCGAACGATCCGTGTCCGCGGCCAAATCAAAGCGCGCACCGCCGAAGTCGTAGCCGGGCTCATCCATCATGATCTCCTATCGCCCGTAGCGCCTTTCCGCAATCACGCTGCGACGCCTGCGGTCCGTGTGCGCTAGCATGACAGTCATGGCTCCATCCTTCGCGCTCGATGCGACGATGCGCGCCCGGCTGACGCGCCATCTGGCCGCGCACCCGCGCACCGTGATCGCGCCCGGTTGCGAGCTCAAGCCAGCGGCCGTGGCACTCACGCTCGTCTCTGACGCGGCGGGCGACGCCTGCTTTCTGCTGACGCGACGGGTAGGGCACCTCAATCATCATGGCGGGCAATTTGCGCTGCCGGGTGGCCGTCTCGACCCCGGCGAAGATGCGCCCGTGGCAGCCCGCCGCGAGCTATCGGAAGAGCTCGGCGTCGAGCGCGAAGCACAACACGTGCTCGGCATGCTCGACGACTTTGCCACACGCTCAGGCTTCGTGATCACACCGGTGGTGTTGTGGGCCGAAGACGTGCGCACACTCAGACCTGACCCGCGCGAAGTCGCGATCGCCTATCGTGTGCCGATCCGAAATTTGTATCGCCCCGACGTGCCCGTATTCGAAGCGTCCCCCGACGGCGAGGGTGAGCTGTTGTCTTTGCCCTTGCTCGGCACGCACATTCACAGCCCCACCGCGGCCATCCTGTTCCAGATGCGCGAGGTCGCCTTTGAGGGACGCAACACGCGCGTGGATCACTATGCACAGCCGCGCTTTGCCTGGAAGTGAGCGCCAGTCTCACGCTGCGCGCCGCGCGCACGAAACCGAGCGAAGGGCATCGCCATGCTACAAAAGCAGCGGATGACGAGAGAGCCCGCGCTCAGTGGTTGGGGACGCACCTTCGTGAAAGGACGCGAGCAGCGCTCCGAGGATCTTGAGCAGATCACGGCGCATGTCCCGCTCTCGCGCGGGCTCGGTCGCTCGTATGGCGATGCCTCGCTGCCCGCCGCAGGCGTTCAAGTGCTGGCCGGCACCACGCTTGCCGATCGCATTCTCGCCTTCGATGACAACACCGGCGTGATTCGCGCAGAAGCAGGTCTGTGCCTCGCCGAGATGAATCGCATCTTTCTGCCGCGCGGCTTCTTCACGCCCGTCACGCCCGGCACCAAATTCGTCACGCTCGGCGGCATGATCGCCTCCGATGTACACGGTAAGAATCACCACGTCGCAGGCACCATCGGCCGTCACGTGCGCGCGCTGCGCCTGCGCGTGGCGGATGGCCGCATCCTCGAATGCTCGCGCACGAACGAGCCCGAGCTCTTCTTGGCAACGCTGGGCGGGATGGGTCTAACCGGGCACATTCTAGAAGTGGAGCTCACTCTCGAGCGCGTGCCTTCGCCTTGGATTTTGCAGGAAAGCTTCCGCATCGCCGATCTCGATACGTTCCTGTTCAAGCTCAAGGAAGCCGGCAAGGTTTGGCCTTATACAGTGGGGTGGATCGACACCGTAGCGACCGGCAAAGCGCTGGGGCGGGGCATCCTATTCTGCGGTCGCTGGGCAGAGCAGAGCGAAGCCAAACCGTTCTTTCCTACGCCAAAAAAACGTTTTCGTATGCCGGTCGCCTTGCCGAGTGGGCTGCTCAACCGCCTTACCATTGGCATGTTCAATCAGCTGGTCTACCGCAGTCACGTCTCGGCCCATGCACGCACGATCGTCGATCCGGACAAATTCTTTTATCCGCTCGATCGCGTCGAGCAGTGGAACTTGGCTTACGGTTCGCGCGGCGTGACGCAGCACCAGTCCGTGATCCCCGAAGCGGCCGGCGCGGCAGGCATTCGCAGCATGTTAGAGGTTCTGTCCGAGCTAGGCGCATCATCATTTCTGTCCGTGATCAAAGACTGCGGTCCGGAAGGTGAGGGCCTGTTGTCGTTTCCGCAGCCTGGCATGTCGCTTGCTCTCGACATTCCGATTCAAGCCAACACTCAGGTCGTCATCGATCGCTTGAACGAGCGTGTGCTCGCCTGTGGCGGCCGCATCTATCTCACGAAAGATGGCTTCACGCGGCCTGCCGATTTTCGCGCCATGGAGCCGCGTTTAGCGCGCTTTTTAGCGGTGCGCGATCGATGGGATCCGCAGCACAGGTTGCGTAGCGCCCAAAGCGAGCGCTTGTTCGAGGAGACACGATGAAAGCCGTGATTTTTGGCGCCACCAAAGGCATCGGTCGCGCGATTGCGCGAGCGCTGGCGGAGCGCGGAGATTCCGTATTCTTGTGCGGCCGCGACAGCCAAGACCTCGAACGCAGCGCACGCGATCTCGAACAACGCGCAGGGGGCAAGCTGCGCGTGGGCACGGCCGTATGCGATCTCGAAGATACGAGTACGTTTGTCGGCGCGCTCGATGCGGCCGATCTAACGCTCGCGAGCTTCGACACGGTGATCATCACCGCTGCGCTGTTCGCGACTCAAGACAAGCTCGAGGCTGACCTTACTTTCACGCAGCGCTTACTGACCGTGAACTTCGCCAACACGATCGTGCTGTGTGAACACGTACGTACGCGTCTGCTTGCGCGCGCCGGCGGCACGCTCTGCGTGTTCAGCTCGGTGGCAGGCGAACGCGGCCGCAAACCCGTGATCTTGTACGGTGCCAGCAAGGCCGGTTTATCGGCGTACTTGGAGGGTTTGGATCACAAGTTTCGCGCGCAAGGCCTACGCACGGTGTGCATCAAACCCGGTTTCGTCAAAACTTCCATGACTGATGGTCTCAAGCCACCGCCCTTTGCAGGCGAGCCCGAACAAGTCGCTCGAGACACACTGCGCGCCATCGATCGCGGTCTACCCGTGCTCTACACGCCGCGCATGTGGGCGCTGGTGATGTTCGTGATCCGCATGCTGCCGCGCTTTGTGATGCGTAAGATCGGCTTCTGAACCGAGCTCGTGATGTCGCGGATCTTACGCTTCGTGAAGCGCGCTTCGGCAGACCTTACGGAAGCCAGCGCATGCCCACGAACACCTGGTCATAGCCCGTGAGCAGGCCGCCCAAATTGATGTTTTGCGCGCCCACCACGTGCGACGTGGCAGCCTGACCCTTGGCGCTCGCGTACGTATAGCCGGGCGCAGGTCCCTCGAACAGCTGCGCGCCGACATCGACGAACAAGCCTTCGCGCGCTCGCATCTCGATGCGCGGCACCAGCACGAGAGACGGCCCCACCGCGGTGATCACGGTGCCTTCAAAGCGCCACTGACCTTCGTTGATGAGGTAACTCGCGTTTGCCATCGCGCCCACGTAAGCGCCGGTGTTCGGGATGAAGCCCCACCAGTCGCGCGTCTGATCGTAAGGTAGCTGAAGGGCGTTGATCCAAAATGCTTCGCCCGCGACGATGAAGCTGTCGCCCTTGACCCATTCCACGTGCATCGCGCCCTGCACAACCGGCACACCCTTACGAATGCTGCGATCGCTGACGTTGCTCGGCTTGATGCGCTGACCCTTGGCAACCTTGCAGCCGTCTTGGCCCTCAAAGCAGGGATCCGTGATCTCTTTCGTCACGTTCGGCTGAGGCAGCGAGCGACCGCCCGTACCTACGCCATCGCTGTTCACCTTGTTCGTGGTCGCTGCGTACAGTTGACGCTCAGGCGAATACGCAACCTCGAAACCCAGCGCAACCGGCCCAATTTCAAAGCCAAAGTCGCCGCCGATCAGCGCGTAGCGATGGAACTCCACGTCCGCCAAACGGATGGGCGTGGTTTGCTTCTGCAGCTCTTTGAACAACTTGATGCTTTGCGGCGAAATCGCCGCCGGGTCGTTGAAGCCGACTGCCGCGAGCTCGGCAGCAGTCGGCGTGAGATACACCGAAGGAATCTTCTCGA
>JBKJIA010000119.1:0-2651 GCA_046598735.1 Polyangiales bacterium | reverse complement strand
GCATCGCTGCATGACTCCTTGGAGCTCTTGGCTGCGTCGCAACCGAGCACTGCGAGGCACACGGCCAGTAAGACGCGTCGAACCCATCGATCATGATGCATGTCACTCTCCCCCCGGCGTCCATAGCTCGTAGCTTGCGTGGGTCGAGGCGTAGCGCAGGCGGTCGACAGCAGCCTGCGTAAGACTTTCGGGGTCGACTCTTCGAGAATCGGAGGGGCCCAACGGGGCTTGGGCCATCGGCTCAGCGCGGGCAATGTGGCCGCCGCCACGCCGTGGCCGTGAACAGCGATCCGCCTCACGCCCGCGAGTGCTTTGCGCGCGCCCCGAGCTTCCGGCACGTACGTTGCGTAGAAGGTCCCTCTAGGAGGCGTTCATGACGCGCAAACTATCGATTGAGGAAGCCACGACGTGCAGCTCCGAAAGCATCGGCGAGGACTCCACCGCGGACACGGGCAGTCGCGAGATTGTGGTGCGCGAGCCGCGCACTCGTCCGCGCATTCGCAGGGCGCTGAGTGCCCAAGTTTCGACGCTCGATCCGAACGGCGACGCCTCCTATACGCTCGCCACCGCCAAGACGCTGGATGTGGCCGATGGCGGGCTAGGGCTCACGGTCGATGAAGCGATCTGTGTGGGTCAGCGCGTCGTGATCGAAATCGAGCTCTCGGATGGACAGTGGACTGAGCGCAATGGACGCGTGGCTTGGACGTCTCAGGACGCGGCTGGCGCGTGTGTCATCGGCATTCAGTTCGACGCCATCGTCACGGGTTTTGCTACGCAGGCGACGAACGCCAGCGACTGAGCCTGCGCGTTGTCCGGGCGATGAGTGCAAGCCTCCGCGGCTAGCGTCGAGCAGAGCGTACACGACGCAGCCGCGAGGTCGTTACCACTCCGTGATGCCGTAGGAGTGCAGCCACGCTTCGTTGATTCCGCTGCTGAGCGGAAGACGACATTCCACCGAGAAGTAGTCTCCGTGGTCGCGTGCGTGGACTCTGGCGGTCTGCTGTTCTTGCACGGTGCTGGAGGTCGTCGAGCTCACAGTATTCCAGCTCAGATAGCTGTAGAAATCACGCACGGAGAGCGCGCAAGACACCGCTCCCTGGGCATGGTTGTCTTTCCAGGTGAACCGAGCACTGGCATCGACGCTGCCGTCCTCGTCGTCCTTCATCACCGGGCAGATGACTCGGGTTTCGCCCAGGGGATCTTCGCCACGCGCGCTCACGCCGTGCTCCCAGATGTCGAGCGTATCGGCGTAGCGGGTGTCGAGCACGCACTGCGCGGCGCTGTGCATCTTACCATCTTCGGCCTCGGCCGCCGCTGTCGTGCCGAGGGTGGCGGCAGCGAGCGAAAGCGCTGCAATCAATTGTCTATTCATGATGTTCTCTCCTCAAAAAATCGTTGTTAGAGCGGCTGCGATTCAGGAATCGGCCCCCAGCTTGTCGAGCTGGAAACCTTGACGCGCGATGAAGATCCGGCTCACGGGTCGACCGCCCGGACCGTCCTCAAAGCGTGCAAAGCCATCCCCGATGAATGGCTTTTCGAAACGCAGATCGCCAACGGTCTGCTCGCGTTGCTGCGCGTCTGCGTGAGAGAGAGACACCCTGCACAGGGTGCTACCGCACGTGGCCTGCAGGAGTTGCACGTCAACACCAACCTTGCCGGCAAAGAGCTGTTCGATGGCTAGGGTTTTCTCCTTGGCCCAGGCTTCGTCCACGGGTTGAGACTTGAGTTGAGCCTCGAGGTTGTCGGCAAACACCTCGGGTGACCATTCGGGCTCACTCGCCTGAACGACGTCGTCCTTTTCGTGCTCGGCCTGAGCTTCAGTGGGTCGCGCCACGACAGCCCCCGAAGGGGGGGCTTTGGCTAAGGTTCGTTGGAGCTCCGCCACCTGCTCGCCAAGCCTGTGGAGGTCCCCTTGCATGTCGACCTTGTCGTCGTGATGGACTCCCTGTGCGTGCTTCGTTTCAGGCGTCGCGTCCCGGAAGCACAGCCAAGCTGCCGAGGAGAGCGAAAGGAGCGCCGCTCCCGCTACCAGTGTACGTCGCATCAGTCACGCTCCTGGACCGTATAGGCGTGGACCGTGGTCACCGACGACGCCGAGGAGTACGGAAAGTTGCACTCGAGGGAAAGTGCGGCTCGCCCGTCAGGGGACTCGACCCATGAGGTGGAGCCTCCCAGATTGCCGCTGGTGGTGGACTGCCAGCGCAGGAAGCTACGGAAGTCCCGTGCCGAAAGCGCGCAGGAAACGCGGCTTGTCTGTGCACCACTCCAACGCACGCCCGCGCTGGACTTGTTGCCGCCGTCCATGTCATCGCGAACCACCGGACACACGATGCGGACGTTTCGGCTGGGGTCTCCGCTGACGCGAATGCCGGCCGTCGTCCTCTCGACCGTTCCGCTGTATCTCGAGTCCTTTTCGCAGGCAAAGGCGTGGTAGACCTTGTGGTCATCTTCTTCGCCGAAGATGTCGGCGTTGGCCAAACTGGGCAACGCCGCTGCCGCCGCGAGAAATGCTGCTACGTAAGAAATTTTTTTCATCGTTCTTCTCCCTATTCCGTGCTTCCGTGCTTCCGTGCTTGGCGACTAGGTGCGCTCAGTGATGCGATAGCCATTGATCGTTGCGGCGTTGGTGGTGGTACTGCTCTGCGGAACCG
>JBKJIA010000399.1:0-6227 GCA_046598735.1 Polyangiales bacterium | reverse complement strand
CCTGGTCGGGTGCGGGGACCGGCCCCGGCTGCGTCGCTTCATGCGCAGAGCCTGTCTTCTTTGCACGGCGGATTGGCGAAGGCGGTGTGTCGCTGGCGTTGGAGGTCGGCGCGGAGGTCGGCGCCTCGGGCAGCGCACGCAGCGTCACGAAAGTCTGGACCGGTGGCCTGCCGCGAAAGGTAAGGGTCTGCGCTTCATGGTCCGGCGCGGAGATCCGCAATCGATGTTCGCGTCGATCGTGCGGCAGCATGCGATCGATGAAGCCCTTACCCAGCGCGGCACCGTCGAGCTCGAACAAGGCATCGTTTGGATGCGCACCGAGAGTAAGGTGGATCGGGCGTTCAGCCGCTTGGGCTTGCGTAGGGACGGCCGGTGACGTCGCAAAACCGAAGGAGCGCACGATGACCGCGAGTAAGCCCGCAGCCAGCAGCGCACCGGTCGCCATCCAACCAATCATGCGACGCTTGCTGAGCGAGGCTGTAACACCGTTGGGCTCAACCTGACCGGTCACGTCAGGCGGCGGGGTTGCGACACGCTTCGCCTCCGCATCCTCGCGCATGCGAACGCCGGACGACGTTGCGCGCCGTTCCAAACCTTGCATACCGACAGCGGGCGTCGTCGCTGCGGACTGACGCGCACTGAGATCGATCGCGAGCAGCGTCTCCTGCGTGGACATCGGCGCTTGCACGAATTCGTGCTCATGCGTGACGCGAATGCGTTCGCTCGCAAATGGTAAGAGTGCTTGACCAAATGCCGCCATGGTCGGGAAGCGGTCGCGCAAGTGGCGCGACATCGCGCGATGGATCACGGCCTCGAGCTCGGGCGACACTTCCGCGCGCAAGCTGCGAAGCGGTGGGAATTCACCGGTATCGAGTAAGTGCAAAAGCTCGAGCAGCGAGCTCGATTCATAGGGCAAGCGTCCGCTCAGGCATTGATAGAGCAGAATGCCGAGCGCGTATTGATCGGTGCGCCCGTCGAGGGATGCGGAGCCACGCGCCTGTTCGGGCGACATGTAGTGGGGCGTGCCCGTGACCGTATGCGGCATGCCGCTGGCGGCGCGCAAGCTCGCCTCCAGATCCTTGGATACGCCGAAGTCGATCAAGCGCGGCGTGACCGCGCCGTGCGTATCGCGTGCCAGAAAGATGTTCTCGGGCTTGATGTCGCGATGAATGATGCCGAGCCGATGCACGGCGACGAGACCCGCCGCAATCGGGATCACGATGTCCACGGCAGCTTGCGAGGTGAGCTGACCTGCGCGTTCGAGGCAGCGCGAAAGGTCTTCGCCCTCCAGAAAATCCATCACCAAAAATGGGATGCCGTTTTCTATGCCCAAATCGCTGATATCGACGACGTTGGGATGACGAATGCGTGCGACGGTTTCGGCCTCGCGTAAGAAGCGTGCACGCGAAGCCTCCGAACGGCCCAGATTCGTGTGCATGGTCTTGAGCGCCACACGCTTGCGCAAGAGACTGTGCTTAGCTTCGAATACGGCGCCCATGCCTCCTACGCCGATGCAGCGCACGATCTCATAACGCGCAAACGAGCTGCCGGCCCGCAATACATCGGGGGCTTCCTGAGCTTCGTCTGGCCTGGGCGCGGTGCCGTTCACACTATTCCTCGAGCATCGACTGTACCGTGCCCGCGCCAGCACAAGCCACCTTCTCAACCCCTAGCGGCGAAGGCCAAGCGAGATTAGCAGAGTGCGTCCCGGCTGCGGCATCGTGCGCGTCACGAAGGTGGGGTCCGTAGGGAGGGCAAAACGCCAATCGAATAAATTGTAGAGACCTAACGCGTAGTCGAGACCTGAGCCGGCAACCTGTCCAGTCAGCACCAAATCGGAGACCAGTGCCGTCGACGTTTGTGCGCGCGTATTGGCAGCGATGCGGCGCGGTGCCTCGAGCGACGTGCGCATGGCCAGCCGCATCGTGGTGCTGATGGGCGCTACGCCTCGGAGCGAACCAAAATGGCGCGGGGCATTGGGTACGCGATGATCACCACCGCCCGCCGCCGCATCTTCATAGCGCGCAAGCAGATAGCCGTAGCTCGAGGCGAACATCCAACCCGCGCGAAACTCGCGGCGTAGCTCCACGTCACCACCGAGTGTCTGCACCGAGCTTGCGCTGTTGCGGTAGTAGACAGGCGAGCCTTGCAAGGAAGCGTCGGTGTCCGCTTGTTCGATCAAATCTTCAGCGAGCTGAGCATGGGCCGAGCCGAGTCCCGACCAGCCTTCGCCAAGCGCACGCGTGTACTCAAGCTCGGCCGACCAGACCAGCTCGGGCGTCAAGTCATTGCCACCATACCCACTTGCGACTTGCGTAGCGCCTCCGTCGGTATAGCGAAGCTCGTAGATGCTCGGCGCGCGAAATGCCCGGCCGCCCATGAGCTTGAGCACGTCCTCTTGCGTAGGTCGCAAGATCAACGCCACACGCGGATTGATGGTGGCCCCGAACGTGCTCCACGCATCCGCGCGGGCTCCCGCCGAGACAGTAAGCCAGCGCTGGACTTGCCACTCGAGGAGTCCGTAACCGGCGTAGATGCGATAGGCCTCGTTCGCATCCAGGTAGGCGCCTGCCTGCGTCGATGAGCCCTTGAGTGAAGCGATGGGACTGACTTGGATCTCGGTGCCCGCCGTGAGCCGCAAGTCGTCGGTGAGGGTCGCAACGAAGCGCCCTTCTGCGCCGAACCACAAGCCTTGATAACGCTCATCCACCAAGGCGCGCGAGCCTGATGCGGGACCCGGATAAGCTTGCTCGGCCTCAAACCAATACGCGTTACCAAATACGCGCGTGAAGAGTCTGACGCGCCGCCGCAGGGTGGGCTCGTAGCGCGCTTCCAGGAGCGCGCGCGTATCGCGCAGAGAGTTGTGGTCGTCGCCCACGAGGGCTCCGTAGGCGCCCTGCGGCACGTCCTGCTCGCGCAGAGCAAAGAAAGCCTGAACAGTAAGGTCACGGTGAGTGAGACGCCCCTGAAGCGTGGCCGCATCGAAGCGATTGACGCCGCCTACGCTGGCACGGGGGCTGGGCGTCGTTAGAGCGATGCGTTCTCCTTCGCCATGAGCGCCTGCCGCAGACAGTAAGAGTCCGTCACCCCTTCCACTGCGTCCAAAGGGAATGCCCCCCGCGATCCGTGCCCGCGCCGTCCTAGTATCATTGGTCATGATGCGGGCTTCCGCGAACGCGCGGTCAGGCGCGGCATGCGGTACCAAATTGATGACACCGGTTACAGCACCCGTACCGTACAAGACGGAGCCAGGACCGCGCACGAGCTCGATGCGCTCCACGTCGCCCAATTCAACGCGACCGTCGTAGCCGATGTAGGCTTGCGACAACACGTTGTCGTTGAGGGTGCTGCCATCCGAGAGCACCAGCGTTCGATTGCTGTAGTCGCCCGGTTGACCAAGCCCGCGCAAGGTCAGGCTCGAATACGCGCCGTCGTAGGAGAGCGCCACGCCACGCTGTCCGCGTAGGGCTTCATAGATCGTGGGGTAACGAAAGGCATCGAGCTCTTGCTCGGAGATGATGGAGACCGACGCAGGCGCCTCATCGATCGATTGGGCGATGCGCGATGCGCTCGTCACCGTGCGGCTCGGCACGAGCACAAGGTCGCGCAGGACCGCTTCCTTACCTTCTTGCACTTGCACCACGCGCTCGACCGGCTCGAAACCGCGCAGGCTCAACCGAACCTTACGTTCACCGACGGCCACATTGGGTACGACCAGCGGCGTGAATCCGACCGAAACGCCGTCGAGCTGCACGAGCGCATCGCGCTCTTCGGCTGTGACAACGATTGAGCCTACCCAAGGCATGGCTTCGACCGGGACAAGCACGCTCTCGCCCGCCGTGACTTGTACCTGCAACGGCTTGACCTGATAGCCAGCTCGCGTGAAGTGCAAACTGTGCGGACCGGGCGCAAGATCCAAACGACAGGGAGTGCTGCATGCTGCGCGGTTATCGGTGTCGACTCTTACTTCCGTGGCCGCCTCTGCCGTGACTTCCACGGCCCCGGTAATGCGGCGCAGCTCGAACGTCAGTGGCAGTACCCTGCCCTTGATTGCGTGCACGGGTTCTGACGTAAGATCCTCATACCCCGCAAACTCCAGCAACACGCGGTGTTCGCCTTCGGGCAGCGCGATGCGCGATGGGGTCGTGGCCACCGAGCCTAGGTCGCGCCGGTCGATGAAAACCGTGGCGCCTTCCGGAGAGCTCTTCACGTCCAGGATCGCAACCTCAGCTTCGATGCTGTGGAGCGTATCTTCGAGTTGCTTCCTTACGGTCGCATCGGCCTCTCCTTCCAGGGCGACCAGGCACCAGCGGTACGCTTCGGGAAATTGCGCCAAGCGTTGAAAGGTTCGAGCGATATTGAAGCGAACCTTACGGTTTGGAGCAAGCCGATTCGAGACTAGGAAGTGCGCAAGCGCGGAGCGATAGTCCCCACTCTGATAACGCTCCGCACCCAGCTGAAAGTTGATCTCCGCTTCGTCAGCCACGCCATCGGCCCGGGCCGTGCTCCGCGTAAGCCACGTGGCTGCCGTGGTCGCGAACAGGGCGGTAAGCGTGCATAGAAGGACAAGTCGGATCGCGGTGCGCATCATATTGGGAAGGACCTGTGCGCGGCGCTGAATACGGCGTGCTCACGTTGGCGCTTCTTCGCATGAATGGGGGGCAGGGATCAATCGGGCTGCACTCCATGGCCGGGGTGCTCATCCTTACGGCACAGGGTTAGGTCACAGCGTAGCCATGAACTGTCCGTGCTTTTTCGAGCGCTTTCCGCCCGGTTTTTTGCCCTTTTTGGCGCGCGGTTGCTGCTGCTCGTCCGCCGGAAGCGGGGGCAGCCCGGCCTGCTCGCGCTTTTGTCGCGCATCTTCACGCGCGCTCTCGATCTGTTCGGCGAGGGCTCTGGACCCGCCGCTCTCGCCTTCCGCCATGACACTGAACATGTGGCCAGACACAGAAAAACACAAGCGCCTTGATAGGCCGCGCTCTTCGGTCTCCACACGGCACGCTACCCTACGTGCGGGCAGAACGGAGCTCGCCGCTCGCGTAGCTCACAGGGAGCAGCTCATGTCATGGATTGGCCAAGCTGGTCTGAATGTCCTTGGCTTCGGTGAGATGCTGTTCCACCATTCCACGCGCTTTTTCCAGTTGTGCTTTCAAATCAGGATGACTGGCACTGGGAATGAGCTCTGAGTTGATCAAGTCCAGGACCTCCTGGTGCTGCGCGATCTGCGACTCCGTATAAGCTCGGTCGAAATCGGTGGGTTCCGTCGACTTTAGTTTCTCGAGCTGCTGGGTGGCCTTACTCTCCAAATCCGTTTCAACTAAGCTATCGCCGGCAGTAAGCTTATTCTGTTTGAGCAGCTTGGCGCCGCTCTGCTTGGATTTGGTATGTTGCGAGATCATGTGCGCTGCGAACTTCTTCACGCGGGCATTCTTAGCCTTGCGCCGAGCGAGCTTAGCCTGAGCTATCTCCCCGTCGTCCACCGTGTCAGTAATACCGACGATTTGCTCGTCGGTCAGCGCCACCTTGGCAGGCGTTGGCGGCATGGGCGGCATGGGCTCCATGGGCGCCATGGGCTCCATGGGCTCGGCAACGGGAGCAGGTTTCGCTGCAGGCGGTCCCTCCACGAACATGGGAGGAGACGGGGAACCCTCCCAGGTCGCGGACGGGCTAGTTTCGGAGGTGCTTTGCAACGTCGTTGCCGCGCTCAACGAGCTTTCGGGCTCATTGGCTTCGCCTTTTTTTGCGCAAGCAGGCAGCGCGAGCGACAGGATCAGCGATGCGCACAGCATTCTCGAACTCAACATAAGGTCACCTTTTGGTTGATTGCATGGCAGACACCCATTCAGCCCCAACGGACCCCTGAGCCGCCGAGCCTGCGTTGAACGCATGTTGTGTGCCAGCTCGGTTCTGTGGCGAGATCGCAACGCGCCTCGGAATTCACTGAGGATCTCGCGGGCTAAACCGCGATCTCGCCTGAACAGTGCGAGGCAGAACGCCGCATATGCGGGAGCGTGTGGTGCTATTGCAAGCGGCGCGTGGCTTCGATCCGCAAGGCACTCGCGTTTCATCCATGTTTGGGCTTGGGCATGCCTTGAGTCACGCGATACAGCGCGCGATCGAGCGCGTTGGCAAAGCGCTGCTTGTCCTTGGGGCCGAATGCGCTCGGGCCACCCGTGACGACGCCAGCGTCGCGGGCGTTGGCCATGAAATCGCGCACAGACAGCCGC
>JBKJIA010000095.1:0-30995 GCA_046598735.1 Polyangiales bacterium | reverse complement strand
GCCAGCATGCGTTCGAAGCCGAGTCAGACAGTAAGGTCGCCACCGTACAGCAAGCGACGGACTACGCATTTGGCTGCGTCAGTCATTGCGTGGTTCAGCTCAGCGACCAGGTGGGCCTGCAGTGTTATGAGGCGATGGGTGCCGAGTCTTCCGGTGAATGGCAGGAGCTCTATCTGGCGCGTGGCCTCGTCGAACGAGCGGCCTTTTGCGCACGCGAAGCGGGCGATACTAGTCCCGAGGGGCAAGCCTTACTGTCTGCGGTGACGGCGGAGGGCGCGACGAGCGCGGGTAAAAAAGCGAACGCGCACGAGCGTGAGGCGCTGTTGTCACGGGACTCAGGTCTTGCGCGTTCGGCGCGTAAAGCACGGCGCGGCGCCAATGCGAGCAAGGAGTGGCAGGCAGCATTGTCGGCCTACCAGCGCTGGAGCGCGCCCGAAGAGTCTGCCGTGCGTCTGCTTACCTGCTTGGACAGCTTAGCCCTCCGAGTCTGCGGGCAGCCTCTGCTCTGAGTCTCCTGCTCGCGAGCGTGAGGCTGCTGAAGTTGGACGGAGCGTGCTCAGGGCGGTCCGACCATGCGCACAGAGGACTCCACATCGACCACGGCCCGTGCCTGCAGCCAGCTGCGAGCGCTTTGCATGCCTGCGACGTCGTTCGTCGCTTCTGCGGGCCGGTAGTGGGCACAGCCTAGAAATGCGTGAGCATCATCTAGCCGCTCATCAGTCCCCTCGACTAGCCGCTCATCAGTCCCCTCGACATGAGCGGACGCCCGATAGCCAGCGCCAGTTAAGCCCGCGCAGCGTGTCCGCGCCTGCCGTCAAAGCTCGACAGTCACGTCGTAGCTATCGGTGCAGATGGCAAACACTTGCACGGTCCCATTCACGGTGACGGGGCTTTCCTCCAGATCCGATACCACGAAAGAAACGGTAGTTTCGGACTTCGGGTGGGGACAGACAACGTCGACTGTGAGTGAGCAGACGCCATCCGTGTCGCGTAAGCGTGTGTTGTCGCCCGCGGCGCAACCACCCGCGGCGGTCAGTTTGCCCTCTTCGTCGAAGATGAGCTGCTGGGGAATTAGCAGGGTCTCCTCGCAGGACGAAATCTTCTTCACCCAGCTTAGGTCGACGATGCGATCACCACAGGGGTCGCCGTTATCGCCGTCGCCGCAGCCCGCAGCAAGGGAAGGGGTAGCGACGAGAGCGACCAGGAACAGGCAGCAACGATGCATTGGGCCCTAAGATAGCCCCAGCGGGCAGTCCTGCACCAATTATTGAAGGCCGCCTCCAGTCGTAACTGGCGGCCGGCAGCAGCCTGTCGAGCGCGACCGCCGAGCGTCGATGCATCATTGGAACGCACGAGGCTCTACTTTGCTGGGGCGACTTGGCGAGTGATTGAGAACGCGACAGTGCGCCAGCGAGCATCTCCTGCTTACCAAGATGAGTGTCGTGCTCCGTCGTTGAAACCACCGATCGCGGAGGTTGCGAAATGGGGGACTAATGTTGCGGTTTCGATCAGTAGGTTCGAGTAGTGACATTCCCCTTTTCAGAGTGGGTTCTGCATCAACCACGCATGCAACGCACGCGTCGCGGCGCCCCGATGGGAGCGGGCGTTCTTTTCGTCCGGTGGCAGCTCTGCGCTGGTTTTGCCTAGCTCCGGTAAGAAGAGGTGTGGGTCGTAGCCAAAGCCGTTGTCGCCGCGTGCTTCATCTGTGATCACACCTGGGAAGGTGCCACGTGTCTCGAACAATATGCGGCCCTCGGCATTGACGAAGCACAGCGCGCACACGAAGCGAGCGGAGCGGTCGACGTTACCGAGTTTCCTTAGCTCGGCGATGAGTTTCTCGTTGTTTTTGGGATCGCGCTCTTCGCGGGTCTTACCTACCCCTGCGTAATAAGCGGAATGAACGCCGGGCGCACCGCCTAGGGCGTCGACTTCGAGGCCGCTGTCGTCCGCTAGACAAGGCATGTGGAGCGCTTGCGCGTAGGTTACCGCTTTGATGCGCGCGTTGCCCTCGAATGTGTCGGCATCTTCCAAGGGCTCGGGCAGGTTAGGGGCCACGTCCGCTAAGCTGCATACCTCCATACCTAACGGTCCCAGCACCTGAGCGATTTCACGTGCTTTGTGTGGGTTGGTGGTCGCGAATAGCAGCCTCATGCACGCCAAGATGGCGCGGGAAGGGCGCCGACGCCAACGGGCAAAAGCAGCCGCTGGCGGCGGGCAGGCTGATCGACGTCCGAATCTATGACGTGCCCTTCAGTTGGGTTACTTGGAAACAACTGATTTCGAAGCACCAGTCCTCGCCCAGTTTGCATCCACACGTTGAAATGCGAGCTCTGTGAAATTCACGTTGTGGAAGTATTCAGCTGGTAGACCACCTACTCAGCCCGCGCTTCCACTCGGATACACAGGACGACGAGATGCCGAGCACCCGCTCGATATCAAGTGGTTACAAGTGACGCTTACCTCCAACTGTCCAACGGCACCGCATATGTGCGGGTCAAGGTGTCGGGGCACGGCGTAGTCAGTCCCCGATTTGGGCAGCGAGCCGTCTTGAGCCTGTATCCCCATCCGGCGGGATACTTAGACATCGCAAACTTATGTGTAATGGACCAGTAGCTGATCTCCTGATCAGACATAATACGCGCGCCTCGATCTCGGCCATAGCGAGTGATCGGACTCGGGTTCATGAAGTATTTCGATGCCGACCAGGCTGGCCCTTCAGTCGGATTACTTGGAAACAAATGATTGTCGAGGTCACTCACGGATGTGTCAACATAGGACTTTCTGTGCATGTCGAGCGTGTGGCCGTACTCGTGGCTAAGCGTCTCTTGCTTTGGATCGAGGTCGAGTGGGTCAGACAGACCGCCGTTCAGGCACAGAGTTCCTGGCCGCATTTTACTGCAAGCGAGAGCATTCTCACCGATGCACTTGGGGTATCGAAGCACCCAGTCCTCGCCCACATGCGTATTGTCCGCTGCAGCACCTGCGTTAGATTGATCGGGTGCACCAGGGCGCTGATAGGCGCCCGGGCAGGCAGGCCAGACGGAAATACGGGTCGGATGATCGGCGCCAAGCATCGAGCTGATGAGATCTGTCGCGAGGACATTACCCTGAGGCATGTGTATCTTCTCGACAAAGTATGCGACCTCCAACAAAGCCGCATTCTTGGTCGCCGCCTGCCCGACCACCGGAATCACTGAACGTACCCACTTGGTCCACAGGGTGGTGTCGATTGTAGACCTGAACCTCTCGGGAAGAGTCGTTATAGGCTCGACCCAGCGTTCGTCTGTACACTGCCCGTCCGGGCCACAGATCGGCGTCGGATCGGCGCAAACCCTGGAACAGGGGTATGTGACAAACAAGCGCGAACTGGACACGATCTGCTTGGGCAGGCCAGGGTCTGACCACCGCAACTCCATGGTGGCGTCGCCCGTCTTGTCGTAGTACTCGACCTTGATGGGGTAGCTTTTCCCTGCCCTAAGAGCGATGGTGCCGCTCTTCTCGCTTAGCGTTTGATTCGTCCAGTGGTTGATAATGTTCTGGCCGTTGACCCACACCCTTACGCCTTCGTCCGATCTTGCATAGAAAGTATAGGTATGCGTGTGACCGGCTTTCACAAAGCCAGTCCACCTCACACTGAACGCATCCGCGTAGAGCTTTCCTGGGAGGGGCGACTTCGTGCCCCAGGTGAAGTTGATGTTTGCATCCACACGTTGAAATGCGAGGTCTGTGAAATTCACGTTGTGGAAGTATTGAGCTGTTAGGCCACCTACTACTTGCGACTTCTCGAGGACATCTTCGCCGTCATCATATGGGGCGACCGAGCTATCCGCCGCCCACTCCGCATCGGAGCTCTCCGGCGTGCCGCAGCCGAGGGCAGCGAGTAGCCCTAGGCTGCCAAGCACTGTTGACGTACGAGATCTCATGGTTTCGTCTACCTTAGTATAATATCCAGCACATGAGCAGCGTTTCGGCGATCCGCAGACAATCCCGTGACACTTCGCGATGGCTTGGTGCTTCCTCAGCGCCTCTTCACACCATATACGTATTTGATGTATTTATAGGGCGATCCATTCTCGGTAAGAATGTGCCAGGCACCTCCGGCGTAGACCACCTTGCGGTAGTACAAGCGATCTGGCGGACTAGTACGACTCTTGTCGTCATCGGAGTCCGTCAAGAACACACCCGTCATCAGCCCCGGATTACTCTTGTCGACGCTGTAGCCCCATAGAGTAATGACGTGACCGCCGTCGTCTCCGCCGACGTCACCCTTGAGCTGAATGGCTGACGCAAATCCCGCGTCCAGGACCTTCATGATCGCTTTGGGGTCCCTCTCCATTTGAGGCGGGCACAGGCCGACGTACGGGTCCGACAAGTCGCCATCGCAGTAACCGTAGAAGCCGCCCATGCTCGGGTAGAAGCCGCCCCCCGCGGGGCCGTTGCCACTTGAACCTACAAAGAACCATTCGAGCATGTCATAGGCGTCATCGCCGGTGTCGAAGGTACCTTGATCGTTGTTCTCGGGCCAATACTGCTGTGCATACTTGAAGATGTCGTCCGTGGTCTTCAGTCCGCCGGCCTGCCCCCACCCGGACCAGTCCAGAACGTTGGATGGCCCGGCGACCCAGCAGAACAGGTCGTCATGGTTCGTGTTGGGATCCTTTTCGACGTCCTTCCACCTCCCTCCGAAGGTCTCAGGCACAAGGAGGCAACTGCTCCCTTCCGGGCAAGTGGCATGATACCGTTTGCAGACCGAGCTTGAGCAGCCGGGGCCGGTGCATCCGCCACCGTTGCAGTCGGGATCAGGTGCTCCGCAGCTGCAGTCACACCCGTCACTGGTCCCGTAGTATGACTTGTTGCACTTCCATCCCGCCTGCGGGGTGTCAGCTTGCTTTGCCACCGTAAGGCGAGAGACTGAATAGGTCTCGTTGCTTGAGCTTGTCAACGCAGTAATCATGACCTGCAGCTGCCTGCCACTGGCAGACACTGCTTTGGTGACCGTTTGCGGGCTCAGATCATCCACATGGTCAAAGAAGCTTACCCAGCTTCCACCGTCGATGCGGTAAGACATCTTTAGATAGTCTGAGCTTTCAAGTTGTCCGTATTGGTCTGCCCGCGCGTTGGCGGAAATGACAACATTGGACACCCCTTGGATGTTGATTGCATCAGACGTCCATGTGCATGCTTTCGTGGAGCAAGCAAACGCCGTGGCCATGCTGTACGGAAGGGAGATGGGCGTCGCCACTGCAGCGGCCGAAACCTCCATCTTGTCGAGATTGGGTCCGCCGTTCGTCGTGTTGGCCAATACGCGAATCGTATTGCTGCCTGCCTTCAGGGCCTTGGTTATGAACGCAGTTTTCCAAGTCGTGTGGGAGCCAGTGGACTCGAACGGCACGTTGCCAGTGTTCGCGCCGTTGATGAGAATGGCGGTTTGCCGCGGCCCTGTGGACGTGGCGTAGCGGAAGGTCAGCGTGTAGTTTCCCGCGGTGGGCACGTTGACGTTGTTCCATTCGATCCAAGTGCCGTTTCCGCCAAAGTTGATGTAGCCAGTGCCCGTATAGCCAGCATTCCTTGTGTCCACCGTACAGCCGCTTTTTTGGGAGGCATTCTCTGCTTGGTTAACCGTCAGCACCACGCTCTTGTCCAGCAGGTCTGCGTCGGCGTCGTAGGCCTCGGAGTCGGCTTCGAGGCCAGCCAGCTCACCCGCTTCGCTCGCATCCGGCGGTGCGCAGCTCGCGAACAATGGTAGGCCCCATAATATGGCGCTAGCCAACGGATGTTTATGCCACTTTGACGTCATACAAGGTCTCCTGGGCGCGCTCGTGCGCGTGAAACAACACGGCGATTCGAGCACGCGGCGAGCCACGCAACTCGGGTTTCATGGGTTAATGTCCTTCCACCGCGACCCCTTCATGGTTCGGGTGATAGTCTAATCTAAAGTCTCACTCTCGCGCGACGGCGCGCGTGGGTCCGCCGTGGGATGACTCCGAGAATCTCAGCACCCTATGAGGGGATATTTCAGCCGGTTGGGCACTTGAACTCGCCGTAAGCGTTTTTCGTGCAGGCCTTAGAATTGCAACAGACATCTACGCCGGGCGTGCAGTCTCCCCTCTGCAGAACACATGGCTTTAGCGCTGGAAACGTGGGATTCTTGCAGCGACAAGACGTTCGTACAGCGTCACGAAGCGCGTCGCATTGCTGAGTATAGAAGCCTTGCTTGTTTCCGCTCTTGAGGTCTCCGCACGAGCTGTTTCTGAAAATACCAGACTGGATGATCATCCCAGTGTCGCCAATGACTTTGCCACTTCCACACAAGGCCGTGCATCGGCCGTTAACGATGGGATCAGCAGGACATTCGTTGGCTGGCGCGGCAGAGGGGGCACATCCGCATGGATCCGAGGCCGCGAGCGTCACGGCTCTGATGGCGCCGCACTGAGCTGGATTTGCGCCGCGAAGATAGAGCAGTTCCTTGACCTGACCGCACGTGGTGAGTCTGAGAGGAACCTGCGTGCCAGTAGAGGTGTTGAGTTTCATGTCGATGGACACGGACTTGTCGAGATTGGTCATGGAACAGTTCGTCTTGTTGCAAGGGGTGCATCGAAACGTTCCTGCGTAGTTTGTGTTCTTGGCAGTTTGGTTGCTGATTCCTGTTAGCGCTTGCAGATCGGGAAGCCCCAGACTCTTGTCTACCGATTCCTCTTCCAGGGCGCTTGCATCTTGGGCCCACTCTGCCCCGCCTTCGCCAAGCGGGGCAGTGCAACCAGAGCCGACGATCAAGAGCATCGTGATCAGGGCCTGCGCGACGAAAGCAATCCTCGGCTTGGAGCGACCTCTAGGGGTCCCGTGCTTTGCTTGCATGACGTATTCTCCTCGTTTGTACTTCTTATCGTTGTCCGCGGTTCGACTCGCGCTTCAGCGTTTTCGCTCTATAGAATGGGGTATTCAGAGCCTCTCGAACCATTCGCGCCGTAACCTCCCAAAGGCATCTTAGTACCCTTCGTTTTTTGACTCTCAGGGAGGCTCATGCGATGGTGGAGTCCTCTTACAGGTCGTTCCACGGCCCCTTGGGCCATGTCTTCTCGCACCAGTCAAGCATCGCGGCGATCGAGGTCCCGCTGACACCGAGCGTCCGCAGTTGAGGGATCAGCCGAGCGGTGTTGCGCCCGACCAGCTCCTCGTCCGGGAAGGGATGCGGGCTACTCGTGCTGTCGAAGCACTCGGGACACAGGCTGAAGTCCGTGCTGCTCGACGGTTGAAGCAAGCCTTCTGCCATCATCGGGGCCCAGTTCCCGCGGCTTGCGTCCTGTGCGAGATCCAGGAGCAGACGATCGACGATGCGCGTCCAGAGCGTCGTGCCCACGCCGGAGCGCACGCTCGTGTCGCCTTGCTTGTCGCTGTAGTAGCGATAGGGCTGCGCGGACTCGAACTGCAGCCCGTTCTCGACGTCGCCGTAGAGGCCGGTGGTCTGGGTCTGCCGTTGCTTGATGATGCCTGCCCAGAAGCGGAAGCTCTGGGAGACGCGCGAGTACTTCTGCATGTATTCGACGTGGTCGATCGTATAGATGTAGTGATTGGGCGCCGTGCGACGGTGGCCGGCGTTCAGCACCATCTGCAAGTGGTACCAGATGCTGGTCTCGTAGCTGGAGACGACCTGGTGTTGATGCTGAAACTCACGTGCGTTGTACCCAACGTAGTGCGGTGCTCGGGTGAAGACATTCATGCCGATGTCGAACTTGTCGTTGGTGACCCAACCACGCAGCTCGCTGGCATCCACGCACACACTCCCGATACACACTGGTTCCGTGAGCCCCGCGCTCTGTTCCTCCAAGTTGTTCGCGTGAAAAAGCTCCCACTGCTTCACGGTCGCCCAGGCCATCAGGCCGTGCTTGGCGGCCTCGAGGGGCCGGGTCAGCGCGCGATCGTAGCGAATCAGTTCGCACTCGCTCTCACCGATGTCGGGCGCGAGGGCCTTTCCGATGCTCAGCGCCTGGAGCACGGTGCTGTTGTTGGTGCGCCAGCCCGGACCCTTTCTCAAATTCTGCGAGAAGCATGTGCCCCCGCGCCCGAACCAGTGCTCAATCCGCCTGACCAGGTCCCCGATGTTGCGCGGCGAGGGGTCCTGAGCGGCCTTTTGGTAGACGTAATCGTAGAAGGGCTTGCCGACGCTGGCCCCGCTTTCATCCTGGTTGATCGCCGCGCGCGCCGCGTTGAACGCGTCCGAGGGATGGATGCGAGGAAGCCACTGATTCCAGTCTGGCATCTGCACCGCGACCGGAAGCTCCCGCATGTTGAGCTTCCCAAAGCGATCGACCACGGCGTTCACGGCGCCGGCAGTCGTTCCTTTGGGAAAAAGGTAACCCTCCATGTCGGAGTCGCGGTCGAGCACCCCGTCGATACCCGCGCCAGCGGCCCACTCGTAGGCGGGTCGCGAGTCGAGCCCCGGGCCGGGTTGGTAAGGTGGGTTCCACGGTCGCGCCTGGGCCACCACCGGCAGTTTCAAGCTGTGCAAGCTGCGAATGTAGGCCGCGATCTTCTGCCCATCGCTGCGCGCGACGCCATGAAAGTAGGCGCGTTCCACGATCGAACGGTTGGAGAAGTTGAAGTAGGCAAGGTCTCGCCCATCCTGCGCGTGGCAGTTCGAGCACGAAGCCCGGATGCGTCCATCGAGTGGCGCGGTGCCTCCCACCTTACCGTCGAGTTGGTCGAGCTCAGGGTCATACAGGTTGTTGTTCTTGTACCAGAGCGCCTTGCCGTCGTTGATGGCAGCTTGCAGTGCAGCAGCATTGCTCGTGCCTGCGGCCTGTGCAGCCGACCAGCTCGTGGGGCTGTCCTGTATGAACTGAGTGCTGGGCAGCACCTTGGCATCGGGCGAGGTGCCGCGCAGCAGGTTGACCTCGATGATGCGAAAGCCGATCGAAGGCCCACCCTGGGTCACATGGTTGAACGAGAGGGTGTTCGTGCCCGTCCTGAGGCCGGAGATGGGTAATACCATGGTATTGGTACGGAACCCGCCGCCGATGCCACCGTAAGATGCGTCGTCGGGGGCAAGCAGCCGAATTGCGCTGCTGCCCGCGATGCCGCCGCCGCTCTTGAGCGTGTAGTACTTCAGCGCGATCTGGGCACCCCCGTTGACCTGAACAGCAGCCTTCACCTTAGTGGGATCGGAGTCGAGCGCGTGATCGTTGTAGCCGCACGAATGGCAGGTCACAAGCAGGTGGGTGATGCCCGTGGTGGAGCTCAGTTGGAAGCTAACGGTTTCCTTTGTACCGGAGGGGCCGAGCACTTCGACCGGCAAACGGATCGCGCTACCGCCGCCACCGCAGGTGCCCTCGCTCACGCCGCAGCCGCACGCGCCGGGCAGGGTCTTGTTGCGGTCGGTCGGGCATGCGTCCCTGCAGTCCATGGTGCCGTCTGAGTCTCTGTCGACGTCGGCGCTGCCACAGCCACAGATGCCCGCGGCTGTCTTGTTGGGGTCGCTCGGGCAGCCATCCACCGTTGTCACCTGCATGCTGTCCAGGTTCGGCCCGCCGCTGCTCGTGTTCGCGAGCACGCGAATGGTGTTGCTACCGGCTCGAAGCGATGAGGCAAGGCTTGCCGTGCGCCAGGTCGCCCATCCGCCGGTTGAAGCGAAGGCCACGTTTCCAGCGTTCACGCCATTCACCAGGATCGCAGCCTGACGGGCGCCGGAGCTTGCGTTGGCGTACCGAAAGGTGAGCTGGTAACTCCCGGCGACAGCGGCATTGACGTTGTTCCACTCTACATAGGTGGCGTTGTCACCAAAGTCCATGAAGCCAGAACCGGTATAGCCGGTCGGATCGGTCGCACGCCTGCAACCGCTCTGTGCCGTGTAGCTCTCGGCCTGGTAGGTGCCCTTACCGTCGCCGCAGCTGCCTTCGCTGATCCCGCAGCCACAGACGCCTGCGGTTGTCTTGTTGGGGTCACTCGGGCATTCATCCAGCGCAGCGACCTCCATACTGTCCAGGTTCGGCCCACCGTTACTGCTGTTGGCGAGAACGCGAATCGTATTTGTGCCCGCACGCAAGGCTTTTGTAAGGCTTACTGTTCGCCAGGTCGCCCAATCGCCCGTTGAGGCGAACGCAGCGTTTCCGACGTTCGTGCCATTGACGAGGATGGCTGCCTGACGAGCGCTTGAGCTTCCGTTCGCGTATCGAAACGTAAGTCGGTAGTCTCCTGCAGCGGCCGCGCTTATATTATTCCACTCAATATAAGTACCCTCGTCACCGAAGTCGACGAAGCCTGATCCGGTATAGCCCCTTGGCATGGTCTCACGGCTGCAACCTCTCTGGGCGGTGTAGTTCTCCGCTTGGTAGGTGGTACCAGGCAAGGCTTTGTCAACGCCGCCGTCCGTATACCGGTCGCCGGATTCGACATCGTTGGCTGATTCGAAGTTAACGCCTGGCTCGCACGCGGCTAAGAAGCACGTCACTAAGCATCCGACGAGAGCTTCCAGTAGGGCTTTGTTTCGCATCGACTCGCCGCTCTTCTCTCGCGGAACCTGTGCAGCGCTTGTAGATGGCACGCGACGGGAGCCCGAAAGCAAAACGCGAAATAGTCCTATCTCACTCATACATCCACCTTGCTAGTGAAGCCTGGGTTGTTGGAATGTATGTTCGCGGGCCGACCCGTCCTTCAGCGTTTTTTGCATATGGACGGACTAATGTCCGTTTTGAAAGCGTGGCCCTTGGGTAGTCCTCACGTTGATGCGACATCATACCTTCTCGAGCGCTTCCGCTGCGTAGCTGGATTGCCGGCGCGATCAAATGAACGTCGACCTTATAGGTTACTGCGAGCAGTCCCCAGGTGCGGCGCGTCTCACTAATGCCTGCCGCCGTTCTCCCTGCTCCATGCTCTGCGTCTCCACCGTCGGGGGCTTCGATAGAGACGGAGCGTGGTGCGCGACTTGATGCTGTCAGCTCATGCGGCTGAGAAGGATCGTTCAGGTGCTCCTCGCCGCCATCGAGTGGCGTTGTTGGCTAAGGTTTCGACAGCCACGATGGTAGGAGTTGGTCTGTCTGTTTCGGCTGAAATCGTCGTGGTGAGTTGACTCCGGGTATCGCTCGGCCTCGAGAATGACTGCCCGTTGAGGTGCATGGCCCGTTCGCTGCTGTCTGCCGAGGCGCGGGAGCCCGTCGCCGGGGGGCTCATGGCCTGAGCCACAGCCCGTCATGAGAAGGCCGACTAGGAGCGAACGAGCTTGAGCCAGAATGGTTTCCATACGGTCGTGCTACCCGAGTGACCGCCTAGGCGGGGAGCGGCTCAAAATCGTCGGTTCGGTGGCTCGTCGCGGAACCTCACTCATTTTTTGAGCCGATTCGGCGCACACTGGACACCGCGGGATCAGCTATGAGTGTGTCGGACCCAGTATGGGGCGCGGGATCTGCATCCGAAGCTTTTCGGCTCGTGCGAACATTCAGCAGGCGAGGCTGATGGACACGACCAAGACTCAATTGCGTGGGTGGTTGCACAGCAGCGCTGCGATGTCTTTCCCACACGTGCTTCGGCTCGCCGTCTTCGTGACCTCCCTGGGAAGCGCGGCCTGCGGCAGAATCGGGTTCGATGCTGTAACAGCGCGAAGCGAGAGCAGAGCGGACGGCGCAGCCCCCCGTGTTCCTGCGGATGCCGGGAGCTTGCCCATCGACGAGACGCCGCCCGTAACCAAGACGGACGGCGGGGCCCATGCGCGAGATGGTGGCGTCGACGGCGCGGTGCCGCCGAACCCAGAAATGAACGCCCGCCTAGTTCACCACTACAAGTTTGCAGGCTCCGGTACTGGCATCACCGACTCCGCAGGGCGGGCGGATGGAGTCATCGTAGGTGCGGCCTTGGATGGCACCGGCGACTTGCGCCTGGCCGGCGGCAAGGACGGGCCGCATGTCGCACTCCCTCCAGGTATCCTGTCGGGGCTCGAGAGTGTGACCGTTGAAACGTGGCTGACGTGGGCTGGCGGCGGCGGCTATCAGAGCGTCTTCGACTTTGGGAGCAGCGCTGCGGGCGCAGGAATGCGTGATGAGGGGACCGCCTTTTTCTCGGTCGCGCTATCCGCGACAAACGACTTCGTGCGGCTCGTGTTCGACGGGGACCCCATGGTCGGCAGTAGGAACTGGCGAGCGATCTTCTCCGCGCCATCGCCGTCGATCGGCGAAGAGCATCAGATCGTCGCAGTGTTCGACCGACAGGCGAACGAAGTGAGGCTCTACGTCGACGGAGCGCGAAGAGGGGCCACGGCTGTCCCCCCAGCCGAGGGCTTGTCGAACATCGACGACGTCAACAACTGGATCGGCACGGCTCAATGGGCGGCGGACCCAAGCCTTGCAGGTACCTTACACGAGGTACGAATCTACGATGCGCCACTGACGGACGCCGAGGTCGACATGCGATTTCGGTCAGGCCACGAATGAGCGCTTGGCCTGCTGCTGTTTGCTCTTCGTGTGCTGACATCGCACACCGACGCGCTGACCGCCTAAGTACTTAGTTAGCATTAGCGCGACTGAAACCTCGCCATGACCTCGGCGTCGCTCATGGGCACGTCATAGATTCGGACGTCGAACAGCGTGCCCGCGAAGTTCGCGTCGGCGGCCCACTGCGCCATGCCAAGCCAGTTGTTGACGTCGTCGATGTCCGACAGACCTTCGGAAGCAAGAACCGCCGTGGACCCTCTTGGCAGCCCGTCGACATAGAGTCTGATCTCGTTCGCGCCGCGATCGAACACAGCCACCAACTGGTGTTCCGAGGTCGTGGATATCAACGGGGACGAGTACACTTGTCGCCACGTGTTGGGATCCGTCAAGGGGTCGGCGTCGAACAGCAGGCGAAGCTCGTCGCCATTGCCGTGAAGCGCGAGGGAAAAGTTTTGCAGTCCAACGGTGCCTTGCTTACCCGCGCCCGCGTTGCTGATTCCGAAGTCGAAGACGCGCTGATAGCCGCCGCCGCCGGCATACGTCAGCCACGCCTCCACGGTCACGCTCTCGAGGGTCGATATGATTCCGGGCGGCAAGGTAACGTGGGGTCCACTGCGGCCGCCCGGCAGGACCAGATCACCACTTCCGCTTAGGCTCGCGCCCACGATATCGCCGTCGGCGTCACCTGCCGAATCGTACGCAGTGGTGCCCGTGCCATCGAAGCGGTAGTGGTGCACCAGGTGGGGCTCCACCATCGAGGCATCGCTCTCTGCGTCGGGAACGGCGGTGTCGCTCCCTGGGTTGGGAGCGGCGGCGTCGCTCCTCGGGTTGGGAGCGGCCGCGTCCCTCGGAAGGCGGGACAGTAACGGCCCATCGGTGCTCGTGCAGGCGAGAGCAGCGACCCAACAGAGCGGCAGGTAGCGTCTCACGGCCACACCTCGATGCCGAGGGCTGCGCTCGCACTCACGCCCCGGTACCACACGTCTGGAGCTCCACTCACTCGTCCGCGTAGGCCAACACAGGTCGCGGCCGCCTGCAGCCCCACGAGCAGGGCACTGCGGCGCAGGTGAACTCGGCCACCTAAGTGCAGCCCAACGTCAAGGATGGGTCCGCTTACGTCTTGGGCGGTCACGCGCGCCTGGTCCGCGCGGGGATGCAGGTTCGCCCTCCCGAGCGTGACTACCGGCCCCGCACGCAGGGAAAATGACGACCAGTGAGGATCGTAAAATGCGCCAAGCCCTGCGGCCCAGACCGAAAGCTCGGTGCCCCCGAGTGACCTTTCGATCGTGGCGCCGGAGCGCTCGAAGGACACCGCAAGTTCCCAGTCGGGTCTTACCATGTAGACAGCATGCCCTCCCGCCTGCCACAGCAGGCCTACGCCGGCGGGTTGGACCCGCACCGCAGCGCTGGCGCCGAAGCCTATCCGGGCAGGCCGAGCGCGCAGCGAGGGCGTATAGCGCTCCACGATTTGTACGGCTTGGTTGCGCTGGGAGGGATCTTGCGCCGCTGGAGCGGGTGCCGCGCCGCCTGGCATCTCGAGCATCAACTCCGTCCAGCTCGCGACGACGAACTCAACGATCGAGAGCGCGAGCAATCGGTCCCGCGCCCGCTGGTCGCTCTCCGCGAGGCGCAGGGTACGCTGCAGCTGCTTACCGGTGAGCGGGTCGTCGACCCGCAGGGACGTCCACTCTTCTTGCGCGCATCCTACCGTCACGCGCGTCGCGCTCAGCGCGGGCTCGCCGTTGGGCACCAGATCGCCGTGGAGCTCGAGGGCAACGAGACGCCGCACCTCCTCCGCATCCGCCGGCACGCACGGCTCGATATCGAGACTCACGGGCGGATGTCCGTCAGCCGCCATGAGGGCTGCAGCTTCCAGCCAAGTTCCCAGTAAGGCTGCCATCCAGATTGCGGACGCGTATCGTCGTGCCCTGGCGAAGGGGGGAGAGCGCTTCATTCACAATCCGCCGAGCCGTCGCACCATATGCAGTCTCCGGCCACTAGGGTACTTCCGCACGTACTCCTCGGCGAGGGTTAGCGCCTCCCGGGCGCGGCCAGCCCGAGACCAGCTTTCCACCTCCCGGGCGAGCGCATCCTCAGCAAGCTCTCCAGCAGGGGCCAGGCGACGCACCAGGGCGAACGCGGCGGCCGCCTTGGAGGGCTCTCCCAGCTCCTGCAAGTGAACACGCCCCAGTGTGAACGCTGTCAGCGCCGCGCGCGGGTCCGTGGGATACCGCCCCAGGAAGTGTTCGAGGTAGCCGACCGCCCGGGCTGCGTGCCCAGTCAAGCGAGCGGTATCCGCCGCAAGCAGTAACTCGCCGGGCGAATCGCTCACTGCCCGGCTGCCCTGCTGTGTGAGTCGCGCGTAGGCCTGTTCGTAGTCGCCGTCCCGCGCCAGGACGTCCCAACGAGGCGCCGCGCGACCGCGGGCAGCATGCCCGTCTCCGTATCGCCCTTCGTCGGCCGCCAGCGGAGTGAGAGGGAACGACGCCTCGTCACCTGCCGACAGCCTCTGGCTGCGATCGAACACGCGCACTTCGACATGTCCATGCTCGACGGAGACCGTCACGGCCTCCGATGCTATCGCGACCCGAAACACCGCCTCCGTGACCCGTAGTTCAGCGGGTCCGGCGAGCACAATTACCACGCGGTCAGCGCTGGGTGTGACCTTGAACCGCGCGCTACCTCGTTCGAGGCGCAGGGCCCTGTGCTCATGTTCCGCGCGCTCGAGCACCCAGCGCGTTTCCGGAGTCAGGGCTTGCACCTGCGAGCCGTCGCCGAGGAGCGAAGCGAGCTGTGGGCCGGAGGCAGAGCGCTGGCGCGCGGCGGTGTCAAGCGAGGCCACCTGATCGCGGACCTGGGTCGATCCTTGCGGCCAGAATGCCAACGCGACGGCCGCCATCGCGGCGACCCCGGCCAGTGAGAAAGCGACCGCGCGCGGCCAGCGGTTCTTCGTGGTGGCCCTCTCAATTCGCTCCTCTACGCGTCGCTGTCGCGCGGGGTCCCAAACGACCTCGACGCTGTGGGCAGCGCGCTCCACCTTCCTTGCGAGGTCATCCATGTCGCACCCGCCCCTTCAACCACGTGTCCGCGGCGTCGATCCGTCGCTTGGCTGTGGCCAGCGAGCAGGCGCAGTGCTCTGCCACCTCCGGTAGAGTCTGCCCGTCCACGTGGCGCAGCAGCCAAGCTGTGCGAAGCGGTACAGCCAGGTCGTCCAGGGCGCCGTAGAGCGTCGAGAGGAGCGCCGCCTGCTCCGGATCGGCCCCCGACCCCGCAACCCGATCGTAGTCATAGTCCGCCTCGATCCTCAAAACGCGCAGCGCGCGCCTAAGGCGAAGCTTGCGCGCCACGACCCGCACCGTGATGGCAGCGAGCCAGCCCTTGATCGCTCCCCGGTCCTGGAGCCCGTCGAAGCCGCGAATCGCGCGCACGAACACTTCTTGCACCGCATCGTCCACGTCCTCGTCGCGACCCAACAACCGGTAGGCCACGGCGGCCACGTACGGTGCGTAGCGGCGGTAGGTCTCCCCCGCGTCGCTCGGCTGCGCGTCGCCCGTTAGCAGCCGCAAGCGTGGCTGCTCTGACCGACCTGCTGGCTCCGACACACTCATCGCTAATGCCCCGGTGTCCAGTGTGCGCCGAATCGGCTCAAAAAAGTCGACGAGGCTCCAAAGCGAGCGACCGAGACGACGATTTTGAGCCGCTCCCCGCCTAGGCGTTCACTCAGCTAGCACGACGATATGGAAACTCTTCTCGGTCGAACTCGTTCGCTGCCACTCGGCCTTCTCGTGACGGGCTGGTGCCTCAGGCCATGGGCCCGCTGCGGCCACGGGCTCCGCCGCCCCGGCAGACAAGAACGACCGAGCCATGCACCTCAACGGGCAGTCATTGAAGTTTGCGCGCGGTCTTGCCGAGAGACGTCACGAGCACCTGAACGATCCTTCTCAGCCGCGTAAGGTGACAGCATCAAGCGCGCACCAACAGCGACGCGCTGCACGGTCTGACCTTAGTGGGTGGAACCGTAAGTCTCGCAGCCGGGGGCTCATGCCATCCGAGTGGAGTACTTTGAGCGTTCGGGTGGAGTCATCTTACGCCTGCGCTACCGGCCCACGGAAGTAACATTAGTCGCGGTGCCGGCGTCCGTGCTCCTCAAGAGGCAGGTGCAAAGACGCACGACTAGGTACTGAGGTTCCCGATAATCAACCTTCCCACGTCGGCAGTGAAGGAATGAAGACCTCGGCACATATAGGTTGACAGCGGTCGCGATGGCTTAGCCACCGCTCGCACCACCACACCGAACGGCCACAGAGGTTAGTCACATGTCAACCCATGCACTCTCGGAACCAAAGCCAACCCGCACATACGTCCGCCGCAAAAAGACCTGCGCATTAGTCCTGGGACTGCTGCTGGCCGGCGGGTGTTACGGTCCACTTGATTCCGACGAAATGCCGTCAGGCGACGAGACGCTCTCTGAACGTCAGGAGGAGCTGTGGTCGACATCATCAAGCGCCATCTGGGATCGGCACATTCACTACTGCTTTCTACCACCCGCCAGCCAATACAACAGCGTTTGGCAGACCCGCAAGGCGGATTTCAAACGCGTGATGGATCGAACCTGGAACTCCGTCGGAGTCATAAAGCTGATCTCAGACGGGAACTGCCCGACCAGCCCTGGGCGCTACGTAGTGACCGTCAAGTACGACTACCAGAGCGACGGGGTGAGCAATGCGCGGGTAGGCATGAGATCTGTGATTGGTAGCACCGGGCCAGATGTCAATATCAGTGTGGGATTCTTGACTGGCAAGGTGAGCGGACACGACGGAAATGTGGCGCACGAAATGGGTCACGTTCTGGGTTTCAAACACGAAATAGATCGGAGCAACAGTTGCCGGGAGGGTGCCGTCGCCAACGACAATGTCTCCGGCGCCATCTACTGGACCAGCAACGACCCTGCCTCGATCATGAACTTCAGCTACTGCAATAGCCAATCGGGCGGACTAAGCGAGAAAGACCGACAAGGCTTACGGAAGGCCTACGCACACCTCGCGGGAGGCACCCCTCCGGTCACGTGCACGGACACCTCCGGCTACCGAGATGCGCAGGGTTATTCATGCAGCGACTGGATCGGGTATGACTGCACCCGGGCACAGGAAGACGAAGGGTACACCGCGAGTCAAGAGCTGGCCATCCTCAGCAACTGTCGCAGTTCGTGTGGCAAGTGCTCGCCCTAAGACAAACGGCAAGGTCCGGGCGCGCAGCGCTCGATTGGTTCTCTAACAGAAGGCATGGAGTCTCATGAAACGTCGAGTAAGCAAGATGGTCTTTTCGGTCCTGGTGTCGGCACTCGCAGGCAGCATGTTCGTTGCATGCGGGAGTACGAGTGAAGGCGCCGCGGATGAGTCAGCTACCACATCGGAGGCGGCACCGTCTGACGCCGACGTAGAGGATGATGCCGGAGTCGATGCCCTGGAGAAAGCGACCGTGACGGATGCCCGTGTGCGCACCGTGGTGCACGTTCTCCGTCGCTTCTCGCTCACTACGAGCAGTGGACTCGTCATGAACAACGATCACGTCACGGCGAGCAATCTGAGCACGGCACTCGCGAATGCGAACTCGCTCTGGAAGCAACCCGCACTGCAGAGTGTCGTGATGAACGCCTCGGTCGTCGAAGAAAGCCCGCTGAACCTGTCGAGCATGCAAACACTCAAGAAGACGATCCTCGCAACCACGCGCGACGACTCCAGTGCGTCGTTCGACGCATACTGGAAGCTCCTCGATCCAAGCAAGCGCACAGACTCCAAGGCGCTGCACATCTACATCGTGCCGTTCTATGGACAGACGCTGCAGGGAGTAACGCGCCTCAGCAGCAGCGCGGATCGGCGCGGGATCATCATCGGGTCTTGGTCCAACAAGGATGGCGGTGGCACACCAGAAAAGCGGAGCATTACAGCACCCCCGACTTGCGCGTCCTTTCCGCGCACGCTTGCCCACGAGTTCGGTCATGCTCTGACGCTGCAACATTCTGACTGCACCGATTGCATCATGAAGGGCTGCACCGATGTAAGCCCCGTGCGCTCGAAGGCCCTCCGGGGCTGGGCGCAGTACTGGCAATAGATCGCTGCGCCTCTGAAGGTTCCAGTCTCATTGACAGTAAGGTTCGTTCCGGCGCGCAGAGCGTCGCGACCCTTCGATGGGAGCCTCCAGATGAGAACCAGTTGTGCGCGATCGTGGTCCTTTCTTCAGATGGCCTTAGTGGCAATCGCACACGGCTGCGCGCCTACGGACTATCCGACGCAAGAGGACAGCGATGGCATCGGCGACGGTGGCCTCCTTGAAGATAAGCAACTCCCCTCGCTGACGTATCAGGCCGAGAGTCGGACCTCGGCGAGCGGCTGCGTCCAAGCGAACAACTTCACAGGCTATGGCGGCTCCGGGTTCATGGATTTCGGCGGCCAGGGCACTTGGATCGAGCTGGCCAACATCAACGCGCCAGCGGCTGGCAAGTATGCGTTGCGCATTCGCTACGCGAACGGCTCTGCGGCAAGCCGCAACGCGACTATCATGGTCAACGGCGCGAGCGTGGGGACCTTACCATTCCCAGTCACGGGTAGCTGGGCCCAATGGAGCACTGATTCCATCGCAGCGACCTTGCGTCAGGGCACCAACACCGTTCGCGTCACTGCCAGCGGCTCGGCCGGTGGACCAAATCTCGATCAGATAGACGTCGTCGCAACCGACCTCTGCCCGAGCGATCCGAACAAAGTGGAACCAGGGGCGTGCGGATGCGGCGTGGCCGAAACTGGTTGTCGCGCGGGGTGTGCTCAGGTTCCCGAAGGCAGCACCGCGACCCTCGCGTGCCCGGCAGGCCAGCTGATCGCGAGTATCGATTTCGCCAGTTACGGTTCACCTGTCGGCTCGTGCACAGCGGGCCTCACGACAGGCACGTGCCACGCCTCAACTTCGAAAACTAAGGTGCAGTCGTCTTGCCTAAATGAACAGTCTTGCTCGGTTGACGCGAACAACACTGTCTTCGGCGACTCTTGCCCCGGCGTGCCCAAGGCCCTCGCGGTTAAATATAGCTGCAGCGGTAGGGCCCGTGAGTATTACGGCACCAATGTGCCATCCTACATCGCTCCAATACCCGCCTACCAACTGTTCGAAGACAATGTCCTGCTCCAGGGTGGCCTAGATGGCCTTTCTCATACCGAGACGGCGGCACAAGGCGCCGGCAAATTTGTCTTCAATCGCATCTATCGATCGTCCAAGCACGGAGTCGGACAGGGCGAACAGTACGGCATATTTCATTGGTGGCTTGGCTCGTACGGAAAGAACTCTATCGAAGGTGGGCTATGGGTCATTCCGCGGGTTGCCGGCCCCCACTACTATCCAACACTGCACGTCGCAGGCGTAGGAGACACCTATCACACGTGCAGCGACGTCCAGTTCGGCACCGGCATGGGCGAATCGTTCATTGGAGACAAATGGCTCGCGATGATCCAACTCTCCAACCGCGTTCTTACCGTTCCGGGCGTCAATATCGCCTTCGACAAGAATCAGCCACCATACGACGCGGACAATGGCATATGGGTTGGCTGGGGCTGGACCAACCTCAACTTGGATCATCCGAGCGGCTACAAATTCTGGATGAGCTTCATCGAATCATATAACTATCAAGGCCCGGTCAATGGCTACATACCTGAATACTTCAACTGGGTAGATCCGAAAAAGATTGCAAACGGGAGCTACGCTGCAAGTCGTGCATCCTCGAGCCCCTTCGGCACCTTCTCGACGCTGGGCGCGTCACCCAACGGCGCCATCGCCAATGAGCAATACAGCCGCGGACTACATCTCAGGGACAACATCTACTACGTGCCCGTGCCTCGCGTTCCCAGCTACAAGAATCGAGAGTATATCGTTGCGAACATTCAGGGCATCCGTCAGGGAGACATGGAGGCGTACTCAAGTGCAATCAAGTCAAAATCGCTATTGAACAGTCTCATTCCTACTCAATTTTTGCCCTTCACGGGGGTCATTAGCAGCACCCATAGCCAGCTCAAGATCGCCGAGTCGATTGGCGGGAAGGAGCACTTAACCGTCGTCAGGCCACCCTATAATATCGGCCACGACACCTACAACGGCTACATTGACTGGTCCACGTCGAGCACGGCGGCCCAGCAGGCGAGCGGCGATCAAAATGGATACCTGTACTACCAAAAGTCAAGCGAGCACTGGCCCGTAGAGGCAGATGCGGCCGGCAATCTCAAGAACCACCCAAATCTCTACAAGGGCGTGTTGATTTCTCCTCCAGATAGCGTCCGGAGGGTGCCGCATATCGACACCAAGTTCTTCAGCTACAAAGAGCGCAACACCAAGCATCCGGACTTTGCGAACTGGGATACGACCGGCAAGAAAAGATATACGACTCTGCTGCAGAACGGATCCACGGCCACCTACGTCTGGTTCAAATTCATCGAACAACCGGCCGTCAAGACCGCTAAACAAAACTGGCCGAGCGTCTATACAGATGCCTATCTTGCGCGACTGCAGACCTATATCGAGAACCTTCACCGGACGGTCGCGCAGCGCTCGAAGGTAAACCCCTCAAGCCCGGTGTTTATCAACAGTCGAAATGCCAACGACCCCTCGCACTTCGATCCACATCTGGTCAAGGTTGACCCAGGACAATCTGTCGTGCCACCCCCGGGGTTCGAAGTGGGTTATGTTCCGGTTATCATCAGCGTCTACCACCCTGCGGCCCTCAGCAGCAACGGCACGGGGCTAGAAGACGCACCCAGAGCGGAGTGTCTGAACTCCCGGTGGACCAGAACCTACTTCCCCGACATCTGATCTAAGGCAGTGAGGAAAACGGCCGACAAGGGAGATTCACGCGCGCGAGCTTGGACGTGGCTGGGGAGCCGGAGGCCGGCCGGAGGCCCACGTGTGACTGAAGGATCAGAGCCTGGGAGACAGGCCGCGGAGGGTTCCCTGTTCGTGCGAAGGATCCCACGTGATAGGGACATGAATCGGAGCCAGGCAGCGAGTTATGTTCGGGGGCCTCGCGAGGACTCCTCCCACCATCAGGAAGAAAACATGCCTAAGACGACCAAACTTCGCCTCCTAGGGGGCCTACTTGTTTCGTGCGCTCTGCTCGCCTGCGAGCCCCGTCATGACTCGGCCACCAACGCCGACCAGTCCGTGGAGGATAGCGGCCCGGGCGGACCCCGGTTCGAGCCTGCCACAAGCCCGGAGCAGAAGGATTCACCGGCGCTCGTCGCGCTCGCGGGTACCGTGATCGTTCGGGTGCTCGACGAGCCGTCGGGAAGCACAATGCAGTACCTCCTACGGGACGAGTTCGGTCACAGATTCGTCCTCGACTTCGCCACAGATCCTGGTCTCAGGACAGGCGAGCCGGTGGAAGTGAGCGGGGTGTGGCGAAACGAACGTGTCCTGGCGGTCGATTCATTCGAAAGCAAGGCTGTGTATCTTTATAGGCGAGACGCTCCGCTTGTACGCACTCCCAAGCAGCACCGAGTCGCCATCTTGGCCATGCAGCAGGCATCCGTCACGGAGCAGCAAGCGCTCGAGGCAATGAACGGCACCGTCAACTCGACGAGTGTTTTCTACGCTGAAAATTCACGAAACCTCGACACCTTCCATGCCGGCATCTTCAAGCGTTACAACATTAGTTACACCGACAATGACTGTTTATACGACAATACGTCGAATATTACGGATGCGATGATCAATGCGTTCAAGAACGATGGTTACAACACGGCCAACTATGATCACATCGCCGTCATCGTACCGGACAGCTGTGGTACCGATTGGAGCGGAGCGTGGGCGGATGGGGGGTCCATTTCTGACAGCGGCGTGATCAGTCTTGCAGCGATTTCAATGTACAAGGATGTTGATGTCGGCATTCGACTCTTCTCTCATGAGCTCGGCCACAACATCGGCTTGGATCACGCCAGGAGCATGAATTGTGGTAGCAGCGTGTTTTACACAGCGAAGGGAGCTGGCTGCTCGTCGAGTGAGTATGGCAACTATAACGATGTAATGGGCAGTGGCCGAGACGTCTATTTCAGCGCGCCCTACCAGCGCTTCATGGGATGGACTGGCGCTGCAAACATTGCCACTGCCGGCCAGAGCGGCACCTTCAACCTCCAGCCCGCCGACGGTCCGCTGTGCGGTGTTCGGAGCGTACGCATTCCCATTCCCGGCGAGAGCGGATACTACTTTCATGTGGAATTTCGACGGGCAAGGTCTGATAGTCGGTACGCGGGGCTAGGAAGCGGCACGACCCGCCAGAACGCGGTGCTTATCACTCGCTCGGGCGACGGCTTAGGTGAAAATAGCTCTTGGGAGACGGACCGTGTAGAGCTGGGGACCACGCGCTACCAAGGTGCACTTCAAGGTGTTCGCTACGATCTCGGAGGGGGAGTCGCGGTCAAGGTCCTTTCCATGAGTGGGAGCTACGCCCAGGTGGCGATCGAAATGCCCGGAAGTGCTGGGCAACGAGACGACAGCGGCGCGCAGCTCTTTGTCGAATCTGATGGTAGCAATGGCTCCAAATCCTGCGGAAGCAACGATGCCTGCCCGTCGGACGCGAACAAAACAAATCCGGGTATCTGCGGCTGCGGAGTGCCGGACACAGATACCGATCGAGACGGCACAGCCGACTGCCAAGACAGCTGCAAAAGCGATGCCAGCAAGACAGTGCCGGGATTATGTGGCTGCGGCGTTGCAGAAGGGACTTGCGCTAGGGTCTATCAGGGTGAGAGCGCCACGGCGCAGAGCGGCAGCGCCGTCTCAACCACCTACTCCGGCTACACCGGCTCCGGTTACATGAACTTCGGGGGCATCGGCACCTGGATGGAGTGGAACAACGTCAACGTGGCGACCGCAGGCAACTACACGTTGAGGTTTCGATACGCCAACCGAAGCTCGATCGCGCGTGGTTGTACAGTCCGCAGAAACGGCTCCAGCGTCGGCAGTGTCGCGTTTACCTCCACGGGGGCGTGGACGAGTTGGGCAACAGCAACCCTTACGGTCGCGCTGAACGCCGGCAACAACACCATTCGAGTCTTGTCCACCTCCAGCAACGGTGGACCCAATCTCGACAAAATGGAGGTGTCGAATGGTGGCACGTCGGACCAATGCCCGAATGACTCAACCAAGACCGTACCGGGGCTCTGCGGCTGCGGCGTGCCCGAGGGAACGTGTGCCCAGGCTCCCACCGTTTCAATGTCCAAAGCGACCTACGCCGTCAACGAAAACATCGTGGTGAACTTCGCTGGAGCGGCGGGAAACAGCACAGATTGGGTCGGTTTGTTCGCCTCGGGAGCGGCCAACACAAGCTACTTAGCATACCAATTCACGGCTGGGAAGGTTAGTGGTACCATGACATTCGCGGGGCGCGGCGCCGGCACCTACGAAGCGCGCCTATTTTTCAATGACGGATATACTTTGAAGGCTAAGGTCGCCTTCACCGTTAGGTAGTCCAATCCTAACGCCCGGTCACTTGGCGAATTCCCCGATCAATCCGGCCGGGTAGGTCTACTCGTGGCGATCGTGCCGCTCGCGTAGTCCTGCGCAAATGCTGGGTCTTTGACGAGGGTACACATGCTAGGCTTCGCGCAGCGCACCAAAGTGAGCGAGGCCTTTCCTTGTGTTGGTGCGAGGATCAAGCTGTCGCGATCTCGGAGGAGGTGGCCAGGCGTGCGGCCCGTTACAAAGCAGGGGAGGGCAGTGCGGGAAATCCGCATGCCGCGTTCGACGTGGTGGGGGCAGGGGGTCATTCCTGGGTTCATTCCCCGCCCATGAGTTGGGGGAGGCCTTGCGCTTGGAACACCTTTCCGGCACCCTCCTGAGTGAGGGGGAAGCGGTGGCGGTATACCGTCCCGGAGCGCTCTGCCCTAAGGTCCGAGAACTATTACGCATGAACGATCAGGCATCGAACGATGCTGAGTTCGCCAGCGTTCACCTAGAGGACAGATGCCAAGAACTATGGAATTTCGAACTCTCGGGGCGCTTCTTGCGTCCTGCGCGCTGCTTGCCTGCGCCCCCGTTCATGACTCAGCGACTGCTACGGACCCTGCCCAGGATGGCGGTCTTTTGGAAGTGCCTTCCCTGGATGATGCACAGAGTGAATCGCTGGTCTCGCTCGCGGGGACCGTGACCGTCCGCGTGCTCGACGAACCCTCAGGGAGCACCCAGCAGTACCTCCTGCGCGACGAGGTCGGTCGCAGGTTCGTGCTCGATTTCGCGACGGACCCTGATCTCAGGACAGGCGATCCAATCGAGGTGACCGGTGCATGGAAAGACGAGCGCACCGTGGTCGTCGATTCATTCGAAGGTAAGGGCGCCTATCTCTACAGACTTGACGCTCCGCTCGTGCGCGCTCCGACACAGCATCACGTTGCCATCTTGGCCATGCAGCAGGCGAACGTTCTCGAGCAGCCGATGCTTGAGGCGATCAACGGAGCGAGCTCTTCGACGAGCAGCTTGTACGCCGAGAATTCGCGCAACCTGGATACCTTCAAAGCCGAGGTGTTCAAGCGATATGATATTAGCTACACGGCGAATGACTGCCTGTACGACAACTCGTCGACCATCGCAGACGCCATGATTAGCGCCTTCAGGAGCGCCGGTTACAACCCCGCGAACTACGACCACATTGCGATCATAGTGCCAGCCAGCTGTGGCTCCGACTGGAGCGGCGCTTGGGCTAGCGTTGGTGCCATCTCCGACAGCGGAGTGCTCGCGGACGAACAGATTTCGATGTACAAGGACGAAGACGTCGGCAGTCGGCTTTTTTCTCACGAGCTCGGCCACAACATCGGCTTGAATCACGCCCGGAACATGAACTGCGGCAGCAGCGTGTTCTACAAGGCGAATGGCACGGGCTGCTCGTTCTCCGACTATGGAAACTACAACGACGTGATGGGTAGTGGTCGAGATGTCTATTTCGGCACGCCCTACCAGCGCTACTTGGGATGGCTGGGTGCCTCAAGTGTGGCTACGGCAGGCAAGAGTGGCACGTTCAACCTCCAGCCCGCCGATGGACCGCCGTGCGGCGTTCGAGCCGTGCGCATCCCCATTCCTGGCGAAGTCGGAAACTACTTCTACGTCGACTTTCGTCGCGCGAGGTCGGACAGTCAGTACGCGGGGCTTGGAACTTCAATCCGCCAAAATGGTGTACTGATCACCCGCTCGGGCGACGGCATCGCAAGGAGCAGCGCTTCGACGACGGACCGCGTCGAGCTCGGGACCACTCGTTACCAAGGCGCACTTCAGGGAGTGCGCTACGACCTCGCCGGAGGCGTCGCGGTCAAGGTTCTCTCCATGACTGGAACGTATGCCCAGGTCGCGATCGAAATGCCTGGAAGCGCCATGCAGCGTGACGACAGCGGCGCCGCACTTTTCGTCGAAACCGATGGTAGCCTCGGCTCCAGATCCTGTGACGCTAGCGATGCTTGTCCCTCAGACCCGAACAAGACCCAGCCGGGCATCTGTGGCTGCGGAGTGGCCGAGGGAACTTGCGCCAAAGTATACCAAGGCGAGAGCTCCACTGCGAAGAGCGGTTGCAGCATAGCAGCGACCTACTCCGGCTACACCGGGTCCGGTTACATGGACTTCGGTGGCAATGGCACCTGGAGCGAGTGGAATAACATCAATGCGACCACCGCAGGGAACTACACCCTGACCTTCCGATATGCCAACCAAAGCTCGAGTCCGCGCAGTTGTGCGGTGCTCAGAAATGGCACCAGCGTTGGCACCGTCGCGTTCGCCTCCACCGGGTCTTGGGCGACTTGGGGCACCTCCACACTGACGGTGTATCTCAACGCCGGCAACAACACGATCCGGGTCTTGGCCAACACCAGCTATGGCGGGCCGAATCTAGATAAGATGGATGTAACGGGTGGCGGCACGCTGGATCAATGTCCGAATGACCCTGCCAAGACCGTGCCCGGTCTCTGCGGATGCGGTGTGCCCGAAGGGACGTGTACTCCGACTCCCACTATCACCATGTCCAAGTCGACGTACGCCGTAAACGAGAACATCGTGGTGAACTTCGCCGGCGCAGCCGGGAGTAGCACGGACTGGGTCGGGCTCTTCGCGTCGGGGGCAGCAAGTAGCAGCTACTTAGTATACCAGTACACTGGTGGAAAGGTGAGCGGCACGCTGACCTTTGCAGGTCGCGGCGCTGGTAACTACGAGGCGCGGCTGTTCTTCAACGACGAATATACGGTAAGGGCAAAGGTGTCATTTACCGTGAACTGATCCGTGTGGTACCCGCTCGGTGTCGTAAGAAGGGTCGAGCTACCAGTCGCGCCCAACTTGGCCCCGTCGATCTTCGACTGCGCGTTGATGCAGCGCGCGGCCGAGCTGCACTTCGCACCAGACCAAGGCATCCTCGACGGTTGCGCAGACCTTGACGGGGTGGTCGGGCTTGGCCATCCAGGAGATGGCCGTCATGATGCCGCGCATTAGAGTCGACTCGAAGACCATCACGCTGCCTGCGCAGTAACGCGCCGAGAACGGCCGCAGCCGATCCATGCGCTCCGCGATAAATCTGCGCTGGGCCGCGCTCGGGGCCGGCACCCGGCGAACATCGTTGATGATGGTGTAGGTCTCGCCTCGTCTGGTGATGTGTCGCTCCACCCAATCCAGGTAGTCCTTGAACTCCTGATCGGTCATGGCGCGGGAAGGCGGGGTCATCACCACAATGGGCCAGCGTGAGAGATCGGTCGTGATGCCTCCTGGGCAGGCTGGAATGTCACCGATTCCCATATTCCCCATTTGAGCGCCGATCGCGTTGCGGGCTCAAGAGGGAGCGAACCCGTCCGTAAGCTAAGCCACTAGCTCTCAAGGGATTCACCCTTTGACAGGGGAGACAAGCCAGGGCGCGGACGTCCTACTGCTCCACCGCGCAGGCCCGACCGTCGGGCTTGTACAGGAGCGGTTTCGCGAGCCAGCTCACGTCCACACGGCGCGAGTGTTGCTTCTCAGCTGTCATGAAACTCGCTCGCGAGTGCGGCTTTGACGGACTCACCCTTAAATATCGTGCTTTCGAAGTCACATTCGGCCGCGATGTGCTCCACTCCTTTATGCCCCCCTTGCTCTGTGCGCCGCGCGCCGCGTGCGCAGCCGCCGTGCTGGCCTTGTGCACGTGGCTCGTCGTCCGTGAAGCGCATGCAGACGCGACGCCTCCGCCATCCGCAAGTGCGTGCGCGCAAGAGGACGATTGCTTTATCGACCGCGCCGGCACCGCTCGCAGTGCGAGCCATGCGTATCGCAAACTGCATCTCGTGCGCGAGCGACATTACCTGCGTGGGCTGCTCGAAGAGTCACTCTTTCTCGGCGTAGGCGCGACCTGGTACTGGCTAGAAAAGGACAATCAGAAGGATTGGGATCTCCCTCCGCTAAGCGTCCGCTTCTCCAAAGAAGTGATGCGCTTCGATGGCAATACCTTCGCAATCAACTTTCTGTGGCACCCGTTGTCAGGCGGTGCTTATTACCATGCCGCGCGCAGTAACGACTTGGGTCTCGGCTGGTCGATATTGAGTGCGTCGCTTGCCTCGGCAGCGTGGGAATATGGCTTCGAGTTCAAGGAAAAGGTAAGCATCAACGACTTGATCGTGACGCCTGTGGCTGGCATTGCGCTCGGCGAAATGGGCTCACGCCTCGGCTGGTATCTGACTCATCCGGTGGGAAGGTATCGCCCGTTGCAGCGTGTGGCGGCCATCACGTTGGGGCCGCTCAACGCCCTTCACAACGCAGTCGACGGCGTCGAACCGCTGGACGGCCCGGCCGATAATCTCGGCTACAGCGCAGACCTTTGGCACCGTTTTTCGTTAAGCGCCGGCGCAGCCTTACAGCATGTGGACCGCGAAGAAGTCGTCTCGAGCAAGTCGGATCTATCGATAGCATTCGTGGCCGTGCCTTCCTATCTGCGGCCCGGCAAGTTTCGCCGCTTCTTGCACGATGCGGACGTCTCGAAGCTCGATCTGTCGCTCCTGTCCGCAAAAGGTAAGGATGGAGAGGTCGACCTGCGAGTAGAGACGATCTTGGCAAGCTTCATGCGCCAGGAGATCTCGGAGGACTACTACGGGACGAGCGTGCTCGTAGGAAGCTCAGTTGCGTACCGCATGCGCAGCTTCACGTTTGGCGACTTCACGGACGAGTTTGCAATTACGAGCCTGCCTGGCTTGGCGCTCGAGTTCGACGGTCTGTCGCCGCGGGCGCTGGCGCACGTCTCGGCAGGCATCCATCCGGATTTCGTGGGCATCCGCAGCACGGCGTTCGAGAGCTGGGCACAAGACCATCCGCTCGCGGTTACCCAAAGCACGCGCACGAGCTTTGGCTACAGTTATGGCTATGGTGTGTCCGCAAGCCTCTCAGCAGACCTTACCTTTCCCTTCGTTCGCCTTGGTGGACGCGCTTTCATCGGCAGATATGAATCCATCGAGGGACTCGCGCGCGAACAGGAGAAGCTGACCCACGATCCACATGCACAGGAACTCGTGATCGATGGCGATGCGTATGCCCAAATTTACCCCGTGCCAGAGTCTGGCTTTTACGTGGAATTGTCGGGCTCGCTGCGAAAGCGCAGCTCGCGCGTCGAGCGCTACGAAGCGCGTAGCCAAATGCTCCGTGCGGGTGCCGCGCTTGGCTTTGCCTTGTAACAGACGGCGCCTTTTCGCGCGCCATCCACGACCTGAAGCTCACTATGAGATCCGATGCGCAGTTCCTTCGAGCGCGCGTACGACTCTGGTTCCCACGGCCGCCTCGATTTAGGCGCGTCGTGCCGCTTCGATGGTGGCGATGTCGATCTTCTTCATCGACATCATCGCGGAGAAGACACGCTTCGCCTCGTTGCCTCCGGCGGCCATGGCTTCTGTGAGGATTCGCGGAGTTATCTGCCAGGACAGGCCCCAGCGGTCCTTACACCAGCCGCAGGCACTCTCCTGCCCGCCATGGCTGACGATTGCGTTCCAGTAGCGGTCCGTTTCCTCCTGATTGTCCGTGGCGACCTGGAACGAGAACGCCTCGCTGTGCTTGAATTGCGGGCCGCCGTTGAGTCCCAAACAGGGAATGCCCAAAACGGTGAACTCGACCGTGAGCACGTCACCTTCCTTGCCGCTTGGGAAGTCCCCGGGTGCCTTATGCACGGCCTTCACTTCGCTGTTCGGGAAAGTGCTGGCGTAAAAGCGCGCCGCCTCGTGGGCATCCTTTTCAAACCAGAGACAGATTGTGTTTTTCGGGGTCATGTTGGGGTGCTCCATGTGCTCCTGTGGGCGTGAAGACGCATCGTGGAGGTAAACATCGCCAGCATGCAAGCCGAGCTTGGCGTGCGCGATGCAACTTGTGACGGTCGGCGCTCTTGCCGTAAGTTGAAATGGGGGACTTTCGTTCTAGGACAGCGACGAGCCCGCGCGCTTCGGCGTGCGAGCCGTAATGCCCAGTCCCCGGCAGGAGCGGTACCATGCGAAGTGAAGCCGGCATCTACGTTGGGTTGGCCATGTTGCTGACTTCGTCCGCTGCTTGCACGGCTCCGCAGCCACTGCCTGAGTTACCGGGTGGTCTCGACGCAGGTTCTGGGTGTGCGTCCGGGCAAACGCTTTGCGGATACCTTTGCTGTCCGGCGGGGTTGAGTTGCGAGGAGGGAGCGTGCCAGTATCCGTATACCAGTGCGCACTTGTATGTATACCTGTGCCCGTCGTTCAATACTGGTAATTGCGAAGCGAAGTTCCTCAACCTCGATCAGACTTGCTCGCCCTTGAACGGGCCTCAACAGGGCGTTTGCTACGACACGGGATTCGAGGTTACGGCAAGCCGCGACTACGCGCTCGCGAGCTGCAGCGAGTGCGGGATGGGCTGCGGCAGTCCTGGTAGCTTCCGAACCCCACCGGGCTTTGTCGAGCCTAACTATTACTCCGGTATTAGTTGGTCATGCGGTACGCCATGTGAAGCACCCGCCGATTGTGGCGGCACAGGCACGGCCTGCTCGAGTGCGGACTGTTGGCTGTCTTCGATCTCGATGGAACAGGATGGTAAGGAGGTCCCGCAAGTCGTGATCAGACAGCCGCTTCCCGCCTCCGGTACAGTAGGTTCCGGGCGGTCGCCAGCGTTCACGCAGATCAACGGGTTGACCGTCACTTCCCCAAACGTACCGGTCTTCCTCGCGCCGATTACGGCCGCAAGCGGCCGCGCCATGTTCGAATACTCCTTTACCGATCCCACGGGCTGCTCGCCAGGGGTCTGCTTCAGCTTGCAGCATTGTCCGCAGGGCGTGCGCTGTGCCGTAAGCACAACCCGAGTATGCACGCGCGCAAAGCAGGATGGTCTCACGGTGGGTTCGGTCATCCGCACGCTTGGGTTCAAGGCGGAGGCAACGACGCCGCAGCCGCTTGAGTTGCCTCTCCAAGTGGAGTTGGTGGCGGGACCCGTGGACCCACGCACGGGGGTATGCACCGATCCGATCGATACCTCCGACCCGGAGGCGCCGAAGTTCGTCGAGGGCGTACTGACAAGCGAACCCATTGAGCTCTTCGTGACCGTCAGGGGATCGGATGCGCC
>JBKJIA010000660.1:0-13243 GCA_046598735.1 Polyangiales bacterium | reverse complement strand
CGCCCCAGGCAACACCATCGTCGAGCGCATCAGGCACGTCAGCACGATCGCCTTCACCGACGACAACGATCTGCGCTTCCAGTTCACCTGGCGCACCATCCAGACCTGGTATTCACGCTACAAGAAGGATGGCATCACCACGATGCATCCGCGCACGCGCAGTGACAAAGGACTGCCTCGCAAGGTTCAACCCGAAGACCTTGCAGAAGCCATCGACCAGGTAAGGCCTGGTTTCCGCGGCAACCTTACGAACACGACGGCTGTTTACCGCGCCTGCATCGAGAAAGGACTGCTCGCGCGCGACAAGGTCGCACCCAACACCTTCAGACGTCTGGTCAAAAAGTATGAGCTGCTCAAGCCCGACTCAGAGTCTAACGACAAGCGCAGGCTCGCCTTCTCCAAGGCCCACGCCAACCAGATGTGGCAGGCCGACACGATGTTCGGGCCTTACGTCCGCAACGGCGCGATGAAAACGCAGAGCAAGCTCATCGCGTTCATCGACGATGCCAGCCGCGTCTGCTGTCATGCGCAATTCTTTCTCGCCGAGAATACCGACACGCTCATCCAGGCCCTGCGCAGCGCCCTCTACAAGCGAGGCGTTCCCGAAACCCTATATGTGGACAACGGGTCCCCGTATGCTTCGAAGGAAATCGCTCAGATCTGCACGCGACTCGGCTGCCTGCTCTGTCACACCCCCGTGCGTGACGGCGCGGCCAAAGGTAAGGTGGAACGCTTCTTTCGCACCGTGCGCATGAGCTTTCTGACGCGCAACCTGGACCTTACTAACATCGACACCCTCAACCGAGACTTCACCCATTGGGTCGAAGAGGAGTACAACGGCCGCGAGCACTCCGCCGTGCACATGCGCCCCATCGATCGCTTCGGTCTCGACTTGTCGCGCATTCGCTTTCTGCCGCCAAACCAGGTCAACGAAGAGCTCTTCTTCGTCGAGGAAGACCGCACCGTACTCGCCGACAACACTTTCTCCCTCAAATCGGTGCGCTTCGAGGCACCGCGTGACCTGCGCTCGCGCAAGATCCAAGTCCGCTTTGAACGTAAGCATTTCGGTCGCGCCGTCGTCTACTACAAGAACGAGCGCATGGGTGACGCACACCCCGTCGACTTCTTGGCCAACGACCGCATGCCTCCCGCGGCGAATCAGGTGCAGCCATGATTCGCGCCCACTTCGGCCTTGACCGAAACCCATTTTCGCAGGACAACCTTACTCTCTTGCCCCAGCAGCAAGATGTCTTCGATATCCTACGCGTGCACTGCCAGCAGGGCGGACTATGCATCATCGTAGGCGAACCCGGCACCGGCAAGAGCGTCATCAAGCATGCCCTCGTCAACCACGATCCGAAACGCCTTATTACCCCGGTCGTCAATCGAACCTTACACACCTACCACAGCGTGCTACGCATCCTGTGTGAGGCCTTTCAGATCGACACCGATGGCAGAGATTTTCGCTGTGAAAAGCGACTCATCGAAGAGGCGCATCGAATCAATCATGCGGGTAAGATGCTCGCCCCCATCATCGATGATGCGCATCTCATCGACGTGCGCGACTTGCGAAGATTGCGCCTATTGTTCGAGGACTTCCCGAAGAATCACAACCTTATCCTCGTGGCGCAGCCGGGGCTGCTTACCTCCCTCGCGCTCACGCCCAACGAGGACATTCAGAGCCGAGTCACATACTCCGCACTCGTCCCAAAGCTCGCACCCGACGACATGCGAAACTTCATCCGCGCCGAGCTCGATCGCGTCGCATTGGCGCACAGTACGTTTACCGAGGATGCCCTCGCGCTCATCGTGCGCGCCTCCGAGGGGGTGTTGCGCAGAGCGCGCAACTTATGCCTCGCTGCCATGCTCGAGACCGTCAGAGACCGGGCCCGAAGCGTCGACCTCAAGCAGGTCAACCGCGTCCTCTTGCAACCACATTGGCGCGAGCACAAAGACATGCTCTGACGCGTCGTGCGTGCGACAAAAGGTATACTGCCCCTGCGGCCCGTGCGGCCGTGGGGGCTTCGTTGCATCGGCCAACTGGACGGCCGGTCGACCGTCGGCGTCGTAGCAAGACAAGCGGCTGTGACCTCCGCGGCCGAGCGGCAGGACACTCAGATCGCGATCGAGGGTGGCCGGCTGCGTCGTAGCGATACGACCTGGAAGAGCAACTTTTGCGACGTCAGCGGGGCCGAGGGGCCAAATTCGTACTATGTCAGATCGGTGAATCGCTACGATGGCAATGCGGCCGTCAACAGGTAAGAACACGACCTTACCGGGTGCGTCCTGCATGAGCTGGTTGATGGTGGCCTTCTCGTTGTCGGCCACCTTGTCGAGCAGCCCGACCTGCTTGAGATAGGAGGGTGTGATTGAGAGCGCGATGGCGTCGCCGATGGCCTCGTGAAAGCCGTCGTGGGTCGTGGGCGCCATCCTGAATTCTGGATTAAATACCGTCTGGCGGCCCACTCCGCCATTGGATTGGCCTGGCAACGACTCTCTCCACATGGCGAATCGCCGCGTCGAGCGACTCGCGGGGCTCTGCGATGCTGGAAGGCGACCCCTCACCGGTATACCAATGAGTGGCATAGAAGTAGTACCCGTCGCGGTCGCATTCCGGAGCGTCAGGATCGTCCATCCAGCGGCTTATATGCCCCTTGAAGATCTTAATCTCCACCGGCACGCCATCCGCGTACATCCAAGAACCTTCGGCCACAACGATGTCCTGGTACTGTTCCATGGTTGTCACGCTAACCGCTCCCCTTGAATCGCGCTACTGACGCTGGTTGTGAACGTGTGACTGCGCTCTTCGTTCTGACGGGCTGGGATTTGACCCCTGGATACTAGCACCATTCGGACGGACGAAATCGCCTTCGTGTGGAGCGGGCTTGTGGGTAACCGTCCGCGGCCTGCCGTAAACTCCTGGTTGTGGAAGCCTCGTTGGTTGTGGAAGCCTCGTCGGAGTACGGAAATTCGGAATCCGCACGCAACCAGGTCGCGGGATGGTCGATACGTGCGCATTGCGCATTTAGGCGCCCGGCCTGAGCATGATGCGCCGAGGACGCTCCGCGACGCGCGCTATACGGCTGGGCCATCGGTCAGAATCGCAACACCGCAGCGCAACGACAAGGGACTAACCTTCCCGTTGCTCGCCGCCGCCGGCTCTGTGATCGGCCCTGCGCGGCGCGAGCTGAGCTCGACCGCAGTGCTCGCTGCGGGCCACGCCGTGGTAGGAACGGAGCCGCGCGGCCATGGTGCACGTGACCACCGCCCTGAAGTAGCGCTTGCTCGCCGGGTGTCCCTTCTTACTTGGGCGCGCTCGGGCCGTGCTCGCATCGAGATGGCACGCGCGCTGGGAATCGGTGCATCGTCGGCCTCCGACTTGGTTCGCTTGGCCCCCCAACCTGAGCGTGTGCGCGTCTTGCTCGATCGCGTATGGGACACGCTGCTAGCGTCGAGACCTAACGGTACTAAACCTACCGCTTACAGCGGGCGTGCGTACGATGGGAGTCATGCGCGCCATTCTGTGCATAACAAGTGCCAGCGCGTGAAGGGAAGATCGTCAATCATTTTGCCCGCCGCGCTGCGCCAGACCGTGCAATGGCGCGCTTAGTAGGCTCAGGTCTCGCGGGTTGCCAATTGGGCCGGCCCGCTCTAAGCCCGGACGCTGCCAGCGAAGCGCGACCCCACGTGCGGCAGGCGAAGAGGGTGTATGAGACGGACTTTGAGTGCTATCGCGATTTCGCTTGGGCTTACTGGCCTCGCGAGCCACGCCCGCGGCCAAGAATCCGTGCAAGAGGAGGAACCGCTCGATCTCACCGCCCCGGACGCCAATGGGCGCGGCAGGTTGCGGGTCTACGGGGGGGTGCGCGTGGGTGTGGGAGGCGAAGAAGAGGCGGAGATCGAGGCAGGAGGGAGTCTCGAAACGGATATGACCCTGACCCTAGGCGCCCAGCTTGGCGCCGACTATGTGATCGCCCAGTACTTCGCGCTCGGCAGCGAGCTGCGCTTAGCTTCGATATTGTCACGGGCGCAAGCGCGGTCTTGGTCGCCTTACTATTGACGTACGGTCGTGCGCCGCGTGGCCTCGTACTCGCCTGGAATGTGCTGGGCAGCTTGCTGCTTCTCGTGATCGCGATGATCGCCTTGACCAGTACGCCGTTGATTCACGCCTTTGGCACCGAGGCTGCCCAGCTCAATACCTTCGTCATGCACTTTCCCTTTGTCTGGCTACCCACCGTGTTGGTCACGCTCTAGCCCTGTTCGGACACATCGCGATCTTTCGCGCGCTGACACAACGAGCAGCGACGCCCCCGCGCTGAATCGGGTGTCACCGGCTGAGGCGGTTCAAGCGTCGCTGGCGCAGGCTCTTCTAGAGTGTCGAGTCGTACAGGGGTCCGCCGTCCACACAGGTAGCTCGGGCGCCCTGGTCGTGCGGTACGCACACCGTTACTTCCCCCTTGCATTGTCCGCCGGCACCGTCGTCTGCCGTAAAGAAGACGTGGTATACGCGGCCCTCGCCGGGTGTCTGGACGTTGCCGTTGCGCTCTGCACGCAGCGTTAGCGGCGCGAGAGTTGCATCGGGGGAGGTGTTGCCGGTGCCAGCGCCCGAGGCGTTTACCCGCTCATCCTGGAAGACGCCATCCACGCGGAGGACGAGGGGAGGCGAAAGCACTGAGCCTTGGGCGGCTCCTAACTCCGGCGTGCTGTACGCGGCGCCGTCCAGGATACCAACATGCAGACATTTGCCGATGAGCCGCATCAGCGACCCATCTGCCACCCGAGTCTCGAGCATTTCCTTCAACTTGGTGCGATCCAAGCTGTCGAAAAAGGAGCTTATGTCAGCCTCCAAAATCCAACTCACCTCGCCTCGATGCACGATGTGGTCCAAACGACGGATCGCATCGTGCGCGCTGCGTCCAGGCCGAAAACCGTAAGAGCAGTCCAGAAAGTCCTGCTCGTACACGGCCTCCAGCACTTCGCGCAACGCATCCTGAATCAGCTTGTCTTCGAACGTGCTGATTCCTATCGGACGAGTCTTGCCCTGAAGCCTTCGGAATGTGCACTCGACGTATCGGCTGATGCCGGTACCTCATCGACTTCAGTCGCCCATGGAGGTCTTGCAGACGTGCCCGCAAGTCCTGGCCATACGCTTCTTTCGTCACGCCATCCACACCCACGGCCGCATCCTTACGCATGCGGACATAGGCGCGCTCGAGGGCTGACACATCGATCAGATGCGCCAGTGAGAGGAGCCGCGCTTCGGGTTCTCGCTTCGCTCTCTCCGCTACCTTTAACAGTTTCAGTAACATGGTTTTCGATGTCGTGGCATCGGACATCCGACTCCCTCATTCCCGTCGACCAAAACTCCGGTTATCCCTTGCCTTGGCCTACCTCGGGGCGAGCGCTTTTCTTGGCCGGTGCCGCGTGCGCTCGCAGACGCGTCACCGTCGGGGTCTGATAACCGGTTCCCCGCAGTCCCGGACCTCCCGCAGGAGAAATGAGGGTCTCCCAGGTTACTGGGCCGTCCTATTCATGCGTGCCGTGTCTCCAAACCCCGCCAGGTGCGCGCGTGGCTCGCCCAGTTCTTGCGCCACACGCACCGTCGCCTTAATTGTCGAGGCCAACTCAACACGGCCCACACGCTCGCCTACCTACGCATCGCCGATGCCGTTACCGTCATCGGCGCAAGGCTGGCTACCGACGCGGGCGGGCTTGCCCTTCGCCGGGCGGGGATCGCACCCGCTGGACAACTTTCGAAGTTTCATGAAGCCATCGCAGCCTCCATTCCTCTTCGACCAGCAGGGCCTGGTCGCACTTTAGTGCTTACTCTCATCCAGGTGGGCGAAGCGGCGAGACGTAGGCTGGACATCACCCCTTTGCGTCTCTGCGCCGGCACGTTGGTTGCTCAACTCGTGAACGCGAGCGCAAGTGTGCCTGATTGCGCCAAATCCACTCGACGCAAGCAGGAGTCTATCGATGTCACATGCAATCTCATCTCTGCCTCAGCGAGGCACTTCGTGGTCGACGCTATTCCTGTTGCTGCTGGGCGTGACAGCCTGCGACGACGGCGGCTCACAGGGCGGTAAGACGTCGCACGACGTGCCTGACGGCGGCCCGCAGCGCGAGCGCGAACCTGATGAAAACGAAGACTCCGGCCCGGGGCCTGGCTGCGCGTACGACGGAGAAGTTCACGAAGCAGGCGCGTTGTTTCCGGCTACCGATGGGTGCAACTTTTGCGAGTGCCACCGCGACGGGTCGATCGCATGCACGGCCGCTTACTGCGAGTGTACCGAGCTTGCGCCGGGCTGTGGCACGAGACCTCTGCCCAAGGCAGGTTGCTATCTACAGTGCGAGGGGTCGGAGGACTGCAATCCTTTCTTCCAGTGCGTGAGGCGCCACGTGGACGACGGTAAGGGCGGCTGCGGCGTCGAGGCTCACGTCTGCCTCCACTTGGAGGAGTCGGAAAGCCCCTGAGTGCTGAAACCGACGGCGATGAAACCGTGTCGGTCTTCGGAAGTTCGGAATCTCCCCGCAACCGGCCCGGTGGCTCAACCATCGGCACGGGCGCCTGGGTCCGGTGTTCGCGGATCGTCCGTATGCGGAGGCGCTGTCCCCCTCGCGAGTGCCCCACGTGCTCGCCTACGTGCACAACAATCCTGTGCGCGCACGCATCGTGGGGTGGGCGGGCGATATCAACTGGTCGAGCCATCGGGCTTATCTCGGGCTCGAGCCTTCATCGCCGGCGCTTGCGGTGCGTCGCGGTCTGGAGCTGTGTGGCCATGCCGACGACGCCGACGGCAGAGCCGCTTTCGACAATGGGTTCGGGCGCACGTCGGCGAGCGGCAAGCCCGCGCCGAGGCCCTGGCCCGTCAAGCCCTGCTTGCAGCCCGAGAGCACACCGGCGCGCCGGCAGAGCTCACGACGCCGACGCGGACCGACGCGGGCATGTGCTTTCCGATTGTGACGCAAGCAGGAGCGACACTCGGCCCAGAACGCCTCGCGCTGAGCCCTGCCACAGTCATCGCGGCGATACGTGACTTCTCGCCATCGACCCCCGCGGACGCTCGGCGCGGGACCACCGCCCTAGCGTCGCGCAGGCTCGACGCATCGCACTGTTCATCTGGGAACGCGCGGGGGGCCGACGCATCGAGATGGCGAGGGCCCTCGGGATTGGGGCGTCAGCCGCATCCGAGCTGGTTCACGAAAGCCCCGAGCGAGCGCCACACCAACTCATCGAGCGCGTTTGGGAACGCTTGGCTCATGCGGGGCTGCAGACGATGACACACCAGCCACGCGCGCAAACGCAGCCCGCGCAGGGCCCGGCCTCGCCGACTTTCGAGCGATGATAACGGGGCCTCAGGGGAGATTTTCCGAACTTCCGAAGACCGACACGGTTCTCCCGACCCCGCCGTTCACGACGGCGATCTCGGCGTTCACATGCCCGCGATCCGAGTGTTCACATGCTCTGATCCGGCCGTTCACGACCGAGATCTTGGCGTTCACGTGCTGCCGATCCCGGCGTCCACATGGTTCCGATCTGGGCGTTCAAATGGGCGCGAGATCCGCAAATTACTCACTCCGGCGCCCACCCCGGTCGCCCTCGCGGGCTCGAGTGCCGGACGGTGAAGGAGTCCGCCGTTCGGTAGAACAGTGCGTTTTCGAAATCACCCGCGCGAGCATCCGCGTGAACTGTGGTGGCCGCGCTTTGCCAGCTTCGCAGGGATGCGGGTGTGGCGCACGGCGTCGGTCTACACAAATTCAGAAAGCGCCGCTGGCGGCCGATTTGCCCTTCGGACGGAACTTGCTTGGACCGACGAGGTTCCCAACTGTCCCAAAGGGTGAAGCGAGGCGCGCCGTGTCGCTACACTCCTCGTTGAAGCGGATACCGCCTTACTGTCAGGCCGGAGCCTTGGTGCCCTCGGGTTCCCGTGATGGCAGCTTCAGGAGTCCAGCGATCGCGCGAACTGCACCGACTGCGTTCATCGTAACCACGTCCATGGCAAGCGCTGCCAGCAAAGCCCACTTGAGAAGCAAGAATCGCAGCATCAGAGCTAGGACTAGGCTGTGAACGTGCCAGCCGAGTACGATATAGCCGAGAAGAAAAGCTCCGGCTGCGAAGGCAATTTGTCGGATTTCGAGGCTGTCACGCCGCGCTTGCAGCTTGCCCCAAGCTGCAACCCACGCGGGGTCTAGCGAGAGTCCAGTGCAGGATGGGTGCCCGAAGAAGTTGCAAGCCGTTCCCCTGTAGCAAGCGGGCTTATCGCCGTCTTTACTCGCGGGGATTGGGTACTCCTCGGAGCAACCAAACTTCAGTCCGAGGGTCTCTTGGTCAAGGTAGAGGCCGGAGCGCTCTTGATCGGCTTGGTAGGCAATAACGCCGAACACGGCGGTCAGGAAAATCAGCGCCAGGGTGAGCGGCGGGGTCATACCGGCTGGGCCTTTCTTGTCGTCCTTCACAAAGCGGCCAACTAATTTCGCCAGCAGGAAGGTGCCGATCACCCAACGGATGACGATCCCCGCGGTTTGACCAATTGCCGCCGTGCTGTTCACGCGGCTGAAGTCGTGTAGCCCCAGTTCGACGATTGATCCCGAGAGGGCAAGCAGCCACATCCTCCAATCCATTTTCATGTCCCCCTAACCCTTTCGATTCTCTTGTGGCTGTCGGTGTCAGTTTACATAGCGTCAGAAAGCGCTGCTGGCGGTCCATTGACCGTTTAGAGACGCAAGTGAATTTGTTTAGACCGACGAGGTTCCCAACATCAACCCAACATCAACCCGACCACCGCCGCCTTGGTACTTTGTCATGTGGAACGTGGCAAGGAACCATCGTCGTTCATTGCCAGAGCGGCCGGATCTGTGACCACTGCCTGTGGCGCCCTACGCGGTAGGGGAGGCACCTTGGGCTTCACCTTGGCCCTCCTGGCCTTGAACTGGTCAAACTTTGCAGTCAGCACGAACGCGTAATCCACGAAGGCTCGTGTGAAGTCCACAAGGTCGGAGGCATTGTCTCTAGTGAAGATTGCCCCAGGGTCATGCGCCGCCAGATTGCCATCCTCCCGTAAGGCTTCCGCCCAGGAGTTTAGGCGCTCATCAATCTTCTCGGCTTGGTAGAGATGTTCGATTTTTTGGTAGAGGGTCTTCCCTTCGGCGTTGTGGTGCTTGCAGAACGCTTCTAGGGTGCGCCGGCACATGAGGGCAGCTGCAACGTACGCCTTGCTATCCAAGCAAGTCTGAGCTTCCTCCAGTGACTCGCGGATTCGGCCTGGGACCTGCCAGTCGATGCTTTTTTTGGCAGGCCAGACGCGCTCGGGCGGGTCCCACTCTTCATCACCCCACGTTTGAGTTTGGAGAGCAAGCATCGGGTAACTGCAGCCTGGGCACTGGCAGAAGCAGACCCGATAGTCCATTTGACCTTCATCGTCGCTTTGGTTGATACAATCCCGTACCTTACACACGACGTACGCCTCGCACCTCGTGCAATGAACGCGAACACTGAAGCCTATCATTCAGTAAGGCTACACCGGCAACTCAGCCTAGAGAAGCTGCAAGCTTGTGATTGGTAAGGTCCGCGTGGGAGACGGAACTTCGGAAACGCGCAGACGATAAGATCCTGGTTCCGACAACACGTATCATTTCTCTGGCCTCCGTATAAAAAGCGCACCCATCTGAAAGAAGTCCGCTAGACGCAAGTGCCACTGGGCAGGTCCGCGTCGCATTGCTCTGGTGATTTGCAGCGCATCATTCCGCCACTAGCAACTACAGCGTCAATCTACTCATCACTCATCGCACAGGTTAATTGTGTAGACCCGTCTGAAGTCACGCTTGAGCTCGTCTGAGCAGCTCGAGATAATTGCCTCGCGCCGTCCTGGTTCGAGTTGCTGGGCCTCTCGGACCTTAGCCATCACATCGCGGTAGACCTCATCCCTTACGCGATTTGCCAGCCGCACCCCCAACAGACTCGGAAACACCGACTCATAGGTCTTACGGACGTCCTTCACCTTGGGCGCCATCGAAAGGAAGTTGAGCAGGAACTCAGGTCGCATCATGTAGCCTGCGCCGCGAGAATTTACGGCCTCCTTGGTATGCCGAAGAATTGATGTTTCCGCCGTGAGCCACCACGTCCGAAACCCAAATACTGTGGTCCGCGCCAGCTCTCCGTTCTTCTCTCGCCTTCCGTAGATCGCGAGGGCCATCAAAGCATCGTTCTCGGCGAGTTCCGCTGTCGCCTTGTGAGGGCGAAGCGCCGCAGCCACGGCATCTACCGTCGCCCGATCCTTCCCCGTGACTAGCTCGGACAATTGTTCTCGGGTTTCGTACTGCATGGCGAATGTCGACAGTAGGTATCGGCGGATTTGCTCTCGACCCGCAGGTGTGCCGACCTTTTCGTAGTCACAAAACTGCGAGAGGTATTGGCGCCAACTGGACGGACGTGTAATGCCGCTGGGCGCCTCAAGTCGCGCATAGAAGAACGCTCGGATAAGAATCTTCGAACAGCTTCTGGCCATTTCGTAGGTGACAGAGGTCTCACAGGCCTCGAATTCGTGCTGGTACTCAAATTTGGTCGTCCGAAGATGATATGCGACTTCGTCGAGCACCGGTTCCGTCAGCACGAGCTTTGCGCCTGCCTCAGCGAGCATCTTTAGCAGGGTACGAACGCGCTGGTCCTCGGGTCTTACGTAGCGCTCACTCAACGCTCGGACCAGAAGGTCGGTGCCGACGTACAAGTAGAAGTCGGCAGCCATATCCTGAAAGTACTCAATGATCTTGGGCTCGGCCTGGAGCGAGAAAAGAAGTGAGTAGGTTCTCGCCATCTTTCCAAGATAGAGTCGTTCATCTGGTGATGAATCATAGAACCCCCCCCTTAGGGCTATGAGCACGGTAGCCTTGGACACTTCCATTCGGCTCTTAGCAGTCTTGGCCTCCTTCATTGCAGCTTCAACCGACTCTGCGACTGTCAGACTCTTGAGCTGGCTTGCGCTGGGAGCCTCGGCACTCAAGAAGCTCGCAAACTCGATGCCTTCACGCTCAAACAGCAACTGGAGTGCGCGCAGCGCGAGAGATGCGCATGCAGCGAACTCTCCAGGCATAAGGGGTTCCCCTGTAGACCTGACGCGAGCTTCCAAACCTCGCAGCACTCTGCCTCGAAGCGCCTCTTCGCTCGCCGCCTCCAAGGCGACAGCCTGGCGCGTTTCAAAAGGAAGACAGTATAAGTTAGCCTTCTTATGATGACGAATCTCGCGTCCCCCAGAGCGCTTCTTCGAAGATAGTGCGTCGAGGCAAGCATTGAGCGATCGGTGCACGAATTGTTTGGCGAATGGGAACTCCTCAGTGATCTTGTGCGAGATTTCCTCTCGACTCATAAGCTTGTCGGCGTCCGGGTCAGTCTCTTCCAACGACCAAAGGATTAGACTGTCGAGGACAGCTTCGACCAGGTTGCGCTTTCCGTCCCGTCGTTCGATTTCCTGACGCAGGAACACAAACACGGCGGGGGAGCGTACGTGTTCGCTCGGAGTCAACGATTGTACGCGGCCAACGTGGTTCAGGTATTCGAGCGTTGATGCGAGGTGGTCTCTGAAAGCGCCTCGAGTCTGCACGGAGTCATTCACGTGTGATGCTACGTAGGAACCCTCACGCATGCGTATGCTGATTCCGTGTTCCTTCGAGAGTTCGCGTTCTACAGCGTCGACTTTGGAGATCTTTCGAGAGGTAACATAGATAAGTTCCGTCACTACCCGGTTGAACTCAGCAAGCCGCAACAGTGTTTGCTTGATCTTACCTCGGTAGTCCTCCTGCACGGTCACTTGGAAGAAGCATCCTTGGTCCTCACCACGAGAAACTTCCGACAGCATCGCATCTGCGCCGCCGTCCGACGTCCCTCCCAGCGGAACAAAGGTAGTGCCTGACAAACTCGGGTAGAAGAAGTGCACAAATCGCTCGAACGCCTGGCCCGAAGCGCGCTCAAGGGCGATGTCCACTAGGTCGGCGGGAATAGATTGATCCGTCATATTTGCTCGATGCGCCTTATGCTCCGTGACTCTCATTCGGTATGCGGTCTGAGCGCTCGGCCGCTTCAGCTCAAGCTCGCCTCTCGTGTTCCGCGATGGCTCTCCTGATATCGTTACGAGACCATCAGGGGCGCAGGTCATAGGTGCCACCTGCATAGCGCTCAATGCCAGCGGGTAGTCCTACAGCCTACTCATCACCCCCTGCCGCCGCATCACCCTCACTTTCCTCCCCCACCACCACCCCCACCCGCTTCCCACTCAAAAACCCCAGCTCCCGCAACAACCTTCTCTCCCCCACAGCCACCCGAGCAATCTCCCCCCACTCCAGATACCAATTCCACATCGCCTCCTCCGCCTTAGCCTGCGCCTCCGGATCCGGCTGCACCGCCGGCTCCGCTTCCCCAATGCTTACCAGCTTAGCCAGCAACTCCTTCGCCACTTGGATCGTCCCCGCGTTCAACCCACGCTGCTCAAGCAACGCAACCGCCTGCGCGCCCTCCGCGCCAAGACTCGCTTCACCCGCCATTTTCCCGAGGCGGTCTACCAAGGTAGTGACGGAGACGATGACGGCTGCGCCCTCTGTCTGGCTTAGATTCAAGAACAGCCAGTCGTGCGCCTTAGGGTAACGTGACCTTAGCGACGCGCTGGCGATGGGGAACCAGCGGTTCTCCCAGGCGTCTAGGGCGGCGAGCTGGGATGGGTCTTGCTTTTGCGGAGCGCGCGCGGAGAGTCTGCCGTCGGTGAGTGCCTTGAGTAGGCGCCAACCTTCCTCGATGTCTGCTGCTGTGAAACCGTAATGGTAGAGCGCCTCGGCGACCCGCGGGTTTCGCAGGCCCAAGAGCAGCTTCAGGACGCGTTCTGCCTTTTGTCCGATCGTCATCTTTGCCACTTGTTCATCCTCCGTTGACTGTTGCCGGGCCTCGGCCCGCGTGCGTTGTGGGTGCTTGCGCCGGAACATGGGCGCGTTGCGCTGCGCTGGGGCCTCGGCCCGTGTGCGCGCTGGGTCGTGGCGGCGAAAACCGGCTCCGCGCTCGTGGCCGGGGCCTCGGCGCGGCCTGGCGGGCACTCGACGCATCGAGGCTGCGGCTCGAAAGTCCAAGGGATGGGCTTGTTTGCGCGCTGCCCCGCCTCGGGCGCGCTGTCCCCGGCTCGAAAACGTGATCCCCCAGGGGGCTGACGTGTCGGGAGCCGGGGGATCCATCGCGCGAGGCGGGGGGAACATCGCGCGAGCGGGGGGT
>JBKJIA010000616.1:0-3522 GCA_046598735.1 Polyangiales bacterium | reverse complement strand
AGGGCTCCGTCAGGACGTCTCACCGCAACGGTAAGGCACTTGGGGGCGCGCATCATCACGCCCTCGATTACGGCCTGCCCGCCGATGTACGAACGTGCGGGCGCTTCGCTCACTTGTCCTTGCCGTACTTCCTGCGGAAGCGCTCGACTCGACCGGCCGTATCAGCGATGCGCTGCTTGCCGGTAAAGAACGGGTGGCACTGGCTGCAAATGTCCACGCCGAACGAGCCGGAGGTGGACTTGGTTTCGACGACGGACCCGCAAGCGCAGGAAATCGTAGCGTCTTTATACTGAGGGTGAATCTCGGGCTTCATGGGCTCTGCCTCGACTTTAACCGCGCTCCGTAAATAAGAGCGGGGTTGGCGATCTACTCGACCTCGCGCGAATCCGCAAGTCCTACGCGGTGGCGCCTGGGTATGTGCCTAGTCCCCTCCTGTACCTCAGCAGGGTAGCACGTAGATTTCGCAGAAAACTTGCCGACTTCCGGGCTCAGCGATACAGAAGATCAGTCGTCATGGGACAGAAACGGTTACACCTGATCGTGCGCGGCCGAGTGCAAGGGGTCTACTTCCGAGCCTCAGCACAGCGGGAAGCCAAGCTTTTGGGGCTCACGGGTTGGGCCAAGAATCGTCATGACAACTCCGTAGAGGTGGTCGTTGAAGGCGAGGAAGACCAGGTGAAGGACTTTCTCACCTGGGCACAACATGGGCCTTCCACGGCCCGCGTGGACAAGACCGAGACCCGATGGCGCAGCTACACCGGCGAGTTCGCAGACTTTCGCATCGTCGTTTAGGACGAGCGCGTGCCACGCGGGTAGCACTCGCGCTCGCGAGCCTGCTGAGCGCTGCTCTTGCGGTGCAGCCGACGCCAGCGCGCGCTGATCCCGATGCAACAGCGCAGACCGTACGCAGCGCTACGGCTCCGAGCACCGCTGAGCTTGCGCAACTGGCCAGCGACCTCGCAAGCACCGATCGCCAGGTGCGTAAGCGCGCTCATGACGTCTTGATCACGCTTGGTGAAGACGCGTTACCCGCAATCCAAACGCGTCTCAGCCAGCTCGCGGCGCGTGTCGTGACGGAACAAGCTCTGACGGCGATCAGCGCATTTCGGCGCGTGCAGGGATCGGCAAGCCCGGACCTTACGGTTGATCTGGCTCGCGGCATTTTGTCTGCGCTCGAAAGTGATCGCAGCCGTGCCACCGTCGACGCAGCGGAGCTCGTACTCTATCTGCGCGCGCTCGAAGCACAAAAGACACCCGCGGCGGCGCTGGTGATCGTGGGCCAGTTGTTCGCCGTCGAGCCCAAGCTTTTTCGTTACGAAGCGCAGCGCACGCGCGAACGTTTGGGCGTGCTGATGTTGCCGGCGCTGATTCGTCATCGCACGCACAGCCGCCCCTGGATTCGCGACTTCTGCGCAAGCTCCCTTACCGACATGCACATGGAAACACCGGGACGCGCCGTGCAGCAAGACGACGTGGTCCTGCTCGCCGCGCTGCTCACCGCCTACGGCGATACCCTCACGTTCGACGCGATGCCGGTGATCGTCTCGTATCTGACCGACGAGCGCGTAGCCGTACGCGAGGCGGCTGCCGCATCCGTGCGGCGTTTCGGAAAAAACGCGATCTGGCAACTGCGCGAACGCTATCTCAACGCGACGGGCAAAGAGGCCGATCCCGGCTGGGGTCACCAACGCATTCTCGACGAGCTCTACGCTGTACATGACGAGCCGCGTAAACAAGGCTTCGAACAACAGGTCAATGCGGCGCGGACAGCCATCGCTCAAGGGGAGCAAGGGCAGGCTGCCGAGGCACTCCGTCATGCCCTTGAGATCGAGCCCCAGTCCACGCGCGCCAAGGCCGCGGCACCGCTCTATGCGCAGCTCGCCGCCACATACCTTGAGCGCGGAGAGTTCGAGCAAGCCCTCGACGCCTATCGACGCGCCTTACGGTTGTCTCCGGACGGCGAAGACAACGCGGGATTTCAGGCGCGCGTACGCTACATCGAAGCTGAGCTGCGCCTCGATCAAGGCGTGGTCGATCTCGAAGGCTATAAGACTGCCCTCGGCCTCGATCCGAGTCTCTCCCAAGCCGAAGAAGCCCTCGACATCATGTCAGGGGAGCGCACGGCACGAGCCCGTCTGTCGCGACGCATCGCAGGCTTCGCCGCCGCGCTGTTGATGCTGATCGCTGCCTTCGCGTTGCTGCGCAGCGCACGCCTGAGTGCCGCACGCGCCGCCGCCAAGGACGCCGACAACGGTAAGGTGCCCGACCCAGAGCCCGGGGCCTAATCTGCCAGACAAGCGATGCCACGATTGGTATCGCGGGGCCCAGCGTCCCAGGCCTACCTTCGGACCGAAACCTACAAGTCCATCCAGCGCTTAGCCGAGTCCACCTACAGCGACCTCCTCGGAGGTCGGGACTATCGCTCGCGGGGCGAGATATCAGACGTTTGCCGCTAGGAGGTCATCCTTGTTTATGGGTCACCTGTTAGTGCGCGCTAATGGGCACTGTTAGTGCTCGGTAATGGGTTACGTTTATCCACCACCGAGAGGCGGAAGGAAAACGATGCGTGATGTCTCGAAGCTTTTCTTATGCTTGGCTCTGTCTCTGACTGCGTTGACCAGTGTCGCGTGTTCCAACAGCCCGGGCTCCTCGGATTCGATCGGGGAAGCGCAGCTTGAACTGCTCCCAGACAGCACGCGAGCGGTCGCTTGGGTGAAGCTCGCAACGCTGCTTGCCGGGCCGTCAGAGTCGGAGGTGCGGGCATCGCTTTCTGGCCAAGGACGCGAGCCTGCGCTCTCGGCCCTCTTCTCGACCCTGAACCAGCATCTGGTCGGCGTTGATCCGACCCTTGTCGCTGGGGCGCTGCTCGCACAGACCACAGATCCCGAAGCAGGCTTCGTGCTGGTCGCACGCCTCGCCACCGAAGACGCGCTCGACCTCTCTCGACTGAGCCCGGAAGGATCGTACGAGGGACAGCCCATCTACTCGCATGCGGAGACGGGGCTACAGGTGGCCAAGCTATCGGGCGAGTTGATGGTCGTGGCGCAACCCATGACGCTCCGAGCGGTCTTGGTGGCGCACGCGAACGAAAGCAAGAGCCCGCGTGGCGACTTTGCGCTCGGGCCCTACCTAGCAGCGCTGGATACGCCAGGCGCATTGCGCTTCGTCGTGGGCCTGCCCGCGCTATACCGTGACCTCGCGCTGCGTGACGACGACCTCTCTTTGCGCTCAGCGCGCGCCGTCAGCGGTGCCGTCCAGCTTTCGACATCCGGCGTGTCAGGTAAGATCGCCTTTCATACCCCCAACGCGGAGGCCTTCGTCGCTGCGTTCAAGGAGGGGGCGAGCGACGAGATTGCGCTCAGCAAGGGCGAACCCCTCGGCGCGCAGCTTCCAGCGCAGGTGCTGCTCGCATTTTCGGATGCACCATTTCCCGGCACCAAGCTGGAAAGGCTCGCTTCGCGCAGCACGCTCAAGCGGCTATTCCATGCGATGAACGAAGCCGACTATGCCCAGGGCGTCGGC
>JBKJIA010000581.1:0-8511 GCA_046598735.1 Polyangiales bacterium | reverse complement strand
GCGCCAGCAAGTGGGGTTCGTGGCGCTGTATGGACACCGAGCACCGCGACAAGCAACGTGGGAGCGCACTTTAGATAAGGCCACCGTTTACGCGGTCACGCTGCATCCGATCGTGGTCTGGCATACGCGTTTACCGGAGCCTTTTGCCTGGTTGATGCCGGGTGATTTCGTGACCGGCGTCCCTGCCGCATTCGCGCGCATCACGGGGCCCTTGATGTGGGCGGCGCTTGCGTTGTTTGCTGCGCATCAAGTTTACTTATGGGCACAGGGAACATGGCAGCCCGGCAAAGTGTTGATCGTAGTCACCACATTTGCATGTTGGTATGGGGGGATCGTGGTGCTGGCGAGCGACTTTGCGTTCACGGTTACCAACGTGCTTATCCATGGGTTGCCTTATATGGTGCTTACCTATCGTTACGGTCGCTCGCAGCGGGCACAGCGCTCGCTCTCGAGCCTAATTCTGCGGCGTGGCCTGCCGGCATTCGCGCTCGTCTGTGTGGGTCTCGCGTGGCTCGAAGAATCCGCTTGGGATCACTTCATTTGGCATGAACGTCCAGCCTGGTTTGGCAGTGGACCTGAGCTTTCGTCTTCCACGCTGTTGTGGCTCGTACCTTTGCTCGCCCTGCCGCAGCTTACGCATTATGTGCTCGACGGCTTGGTATGGCGTGTGCGCGAGCAAGGGTCCGTGCTACGTCGAGAGCTCGAAGGCGCATGAAGCTTGCGATCATCGGAGATGTGCACCACGCCTGGAATGCGGCCGATACGGCGTATTTCAACGCGTCCGATCACGATGCCGTGCTGTTCGTGGGCGATATCTACAATTTCTCAATCCAGCGCGGCTTGCGGGCAGCGGCGGAGCTTGCAGCTCTTGAAAAGCCCGCCCTGCTGGTCCCCGGCAATCACGATGCGGCCCACCCGGCGCAGCTGGCCGCAGAGATCACGCGTCGCGCAAGCTTGATTCGCATCACTTCGTTTGGACACGGGCAACGCGTACGCGACATGAGCGATGCCGTCGGTGGTGTACAGGTCGGTGGCTACAGCGTGCATCGCTTGCGCGAGGATCTGGAAGTAGTGGTGGGCCGCCCGCATTCCATGGGCGGCTCGACGCTGAGTTTTGTTCCTCAATTGGCAGAAGCCCACGGCGTGCACTCGCTCGCGGAAAGCGCAGATAAGCTCCGACGCTGCGTCGATGACAGCACCGCCCGCGATCTAATATTCCTGGCACACAACGGACCTACCGGTCTTGGAGCGCGCCGCGCCGATATCTGGGGCTGCGATTTTCGACGCGAAGAAGGTGACTTTGGCGACGAAGACCTGCGCCTTGCCATCGACCACGCCGTCTCACGAGGTAAGCGCGTGTTGGCCGTGGTCGCAGGTCACATGCATCATCGTTTGCGCGGCGGTGGTCAACGCAACTGGGTGACCAAGCAAGACGGCATTCTCTACATCAACGCCGCGCGCGTACCGCGCATCTTCGAAGAACGCGGCCACGTTTATCATCACCACGTGGATCTGCGCATCGAAGACGGCGAAGCCGAAGCCATCGAAGTACTGCGAGAAGGGGAACCATGAGCACCTTCACGAGCTTGACCGGGCGCTTGAAAGGGGCTGCGCAACACATCGCCAAGAGTCAGACGCCGACCCCCGGTCATGTGCTGTTACAGCCGCTGCGAGAGCGCGCGCTGGACGGAACCCTCGCGCAGTATCGTGCCCCTGCTCTCGCGCTCGAGGCTGGCCTTGCCCAGGGCGATAGCGAATCCCGAAGGAGTCTGGCTCGGCTCGCGGAGGACGCGCTCCTTACCTTTCGCGATCGTGTACGCGACGAAGCGAGCGCCACGCTGTTGCTGCAGACTGCCGAAGCCTTGGATGCTTGGTGGCGCGGCCCCACTCCGCGCGAGCACATGGATGATCCAGCCCTGCCCGAAGCCAGGCGAACGCGCATCGTCGCAGCACTCGATCACTTCAACGACACGTTGGGGAGCTACTCGTTTTTCCTCGACGCGCTCCGCCCGCTCATCGCTGTCGAAGGCACCACGCGTATCTTGGATCTGGCAGCGGGTCACGGCGGTTTCGCATTGGCGCTAGCCAGACTCGCGCGGGCCGAGGGCTTGCAACTAGAAATCACCGCGAGCGATCTAAAGCAGGAGTACTTAGATGTGGGTCAAGCGCGAGCGCAGCGCGAAGGCCTGGCAGTCACCTTTCGCACCCAAGACGCGCTCGATCTACGCAATCTGGCAAGCGCGCCTCCTGATCTCGTGGTCTGTACTCAAGCCATCCACCATTTCCCGCCCGGTTTGGTGGCATGCATGTTCGACGAGGCCACGCGCATCGCAAAGCGCGGCGTCGTGTTCATCGATGGCGTACGCAGCATGCTGCATGTACCCGTGCTCGGTATGTACGGCATGGGCATCGCGCGCGAGCCAGGCTTCGTACACGACGGCTTCATTTCGCTGAGACGCTTCTTTGCCGCCGAGGAACTAAGCTTATTGGGTAACTTAGTACCCCGCGCATACAAAAGCGAAGCAGTCTGGATCCGTCCCAGTCACGTGGCTTTGCGGTCGGGGGCAAGGTGACCGCCTAGCGAGCGATGTGGATGACTACGGGCAGCTCTGATTTGGGATCTTTGACCACCACAGTGCCTTGCGTGGTGTCAAAGCCGACGGTGGCTGGTTGGCTGCGGTAGATGCGCGGCACACCGGTGGCCAACGCGTCTGCCGGACTGGTGAGCTCGAGGTCGCGGGCAGTCAGTGCGGTACGCGCGTTGGCAGCAAAAAGGCCCGCGGCCTTGAGGATCTGAAAGGTTCCCTTGTGCGGTCCCCCGCCATCGAACAACACCACGGTACCGCCCCGCTTCACGAACTCCCGCAGCGATGCGGCCCAGCTGGTACCGTTCTTCTTGAGCAGCTCGTCGGTCGATGTTTGTTGTGAAACGATGACGAACACGTCTGCTGCAGAACGCAGCAGGAAGGGTACGGTAAGGGGGATACCGGTCGTCACTTCGTAACTGCGGCCGGTGTTTGCGCTATAGGCCTCAATGGACCGGTTCACGCCATTTTTGGCAGCGTTGTCTGAATCCTTGTCGTAGATCAGAATCCGTAAGGGTGTGGCGAAGGGCAAGAAGATGGCATTGCCCGCAATGCGTGTCAGGGCAGCCCGCGTTTCCCTCATATCATGGCCGATCACGATCACGTGACCTGCGCTCCCGCCCTGACATAGTCCAGCCGTGCACAATCCGGAGGCGCACGCGTTCCCGCAGGAGCCGCAGTTGTCGATGTCGTTAACCAAGGTCACGCACGTCGGGCCGCATGCGGTCAGCGGCGCGTCACAGCTGGCCAAGCACGCTCCATTGACGCAGAAGTCCTCGGCATCGCAAGCGCGCCCGCAATCCCCGCAATTCTTGGGGTCAGTGGCGGCTTGTACGCACGTCGAGCCGCACTTGAGCTCACCAAAACCACAGCTGCAATCGGCGGAGGACCCGGCGCCGGCACAGATCGGAGGGAGCGGGCCGGCCTCGCTGCCCATCGAACCGTCAGGTCCTGCGTCAGCGGATCCACCCACGCAGCTGGCAGCCACGCACAGGGCGCCGCTTTCGCACGCGAGATTGCAAGCGCCGCAGTGCTGCGGATCCGTGCTGAGGTCGGCACATGAATGATCGCAGCGCGTGAAGCCCGCCTTGCATTCCAGGCCGACGAGCGGGCTCGCGCAGGCACCAACGCAGGCGAACACGGCCAGATAAAACAGCCGCTGCAGGTGCTTCATGCTCATGGCTCGGCCCCATCTGTTGGCGCCCCGGTTTCGGGTGTCGCGGGCGCAGGGTCTGGCGCGGGCGGGCCGCCCTGGGATGGTTCGGCGGCTTGACCTTCGGCAGCAGCGGGCTTGGCTGTGTCCCCCTGCTCGGCGCTCGGCGCGGGAGCGGGAGCGGGAGTGGCGTCGTCGTCGTAACGAGCGAGCACCACGAACTCCACCCGTCGGTTCATGCGGTGGTCGTCGTCACCCGTTCCAGTCGTGAGCGGGCGCGTGGAGCCAAAGCCTTCAGCCACGATCACGTCGGGCCTTATACCAAGCTTGATCAACGAGTCCCGTACGTTGGCCGCGCGGCGTTGGCTCAGCTCCTGATTGAACGCCGGGTCGCCACGTAGATCGGCATGCCCTTCGATTCGTACGCGCCGCCATTCGGGGTGTTGCTTCCACAAGCGCACGATGGCCGACAGCACAGGCGTGCTAGCGCTTCGTACGCGGGCGCGATCGCTGTCGAAAAGCAGTCGCTCCTCCAGCACGATGCGATCGTCTTTCATCACGATCAGCCCCGCGTCCGGGCAGCCATCCTGATCGGCTTCACCGTTCAATGTTTCGGGCTCGAGCGGACACATGTCGGCGCTGTCGAGCACCCCGTCGCCATCGTTGTCGTCTTCCGGGCAGCCATCATCGTCAAGATAGTTGTCGAAATCCTCGGCCATGTTGGGGCATCCATCTGCGGGATCGCCAATGCCGTCTTTGTCATTGTCCGGTTCCGGACAACCGTCTGCATCCTCGAACTCATCGCGATCTTCCGGTATGTCGATGCAGGCGTCGCTCGCGTCGAGCACGTCATCGTGATCGCGGTCGGAAGCTGCAACCGCTCTTCGACTGGGCGCAAGCTCGCGCGCATCGAACATGCTTAGGCGCACGCCCACGAAAGCAAGACGCGCGTCGCTGGCGTTCAGCGCATCATCGGGTTGCAGCACCTGCACGTAACGCAGCACGGGACCTATCGCGCCGCGCTCGCCCGCGTAAAACCCGTAGCCAATGCCGGCCTCAAAGTAAGGTCGCAACTCCGTGCCCGTGAAACCGCCGCCATACGCAGCGTCGAACCAGGCGCCAGTGGAGCGGCGTGCGCCCAGGGTCGGCAACCGCGCGATGAAACCTGCGGCCGCCCCGTTCAGCGTGGCAAAGCCAGGATCGCGAGCCCCTGCTAGCGAAGGCGCGGAACCGTCGAGAAACCCCGCCGTGCGCGCACGCGCCAGCAGCGAGAACCACGGCACGAGCGGCTTCGAAACCGTCAGGGCCAGCGAGCCACCTACGGAGAACCAATCACTTTGCGGCGCCGTTACGGCCAGGCCAGCGCTGCCTTCCACATCGAGCAGCCACGGTTCTGCGGCGCGCGCGGACTGCGCTCCACACAACACCGTCAGAATTGCGCCAAGGCCGAGCCAGCTCGCTGACTGCGCACGGCCCCACGCTCCCGTCCCCGCTCGTGAAAGCATCTGCGGCAAATCGTAACAAAAACGCCGGCTAGCCAGTAAATTTACGCGCGCGACCTTCACTACGGCCGCGGCGGACTAAGCTCGTATGTACGACATTGGCGCCTACTTAGACGTCGAGGGTCTCGACATCCGCACCACTCGCACGCTCCATGATGAAGCGATAGCGGGCGCCGGCATCCTTACCCATCAGGTCGTTGATGATCTGATCGGTGCCGACTTCTTCGTCGATCATCACCCGCAAAAGCTTACGTTTGGTGGTGTCGAGGGTCGTCATCTTCAGCTCCTCGGCGCTCATTTCACCGAGACCTTTGAAGCGGCTGATGTCGGGCTTGACGTTCTTGGGCAGCTTGGCCAACACCGCATCGCGCTCGCTATCGTCCAGCGCCCAATACGTCTCTTTGCCCGCATCGATGCGGAACAAAGGTGGCATCGCCAGGTAGATGTTCCCGTTGCGAATCAACCCCGGCAGCATGCGATAGAAGAACGTAAGGAGCAGTGTGGAGATGTGATGCCCATCGCTGTCGGCGTCCATCAGCAAGACGATCTTGCCGTAGCGGAGCTTGGTGACATCGAAGTCTTTGCCCTGGCCGCAGCCGAGCGCTGACACGATGTCTTGCAGTTCCTTGTTGGCAACAATGGCCGCGCTGCCTGCACGCTCGGCATTCAGCACCTTGCCGCGCAAAGGTAAGATCGCTTGAGTCCTACGATCGCGCCCTTGCTTGGCGTTGCCACCTGCGCTGTCACCCTCGACCAGGAACAGCTCGCTGTCCGCCGGATCGGTGCTCGAACAGTCAGATAGCTTGCCGGGCAAATTCAAACGATGGCTTATCGCCGTCTTGCGCGACACCTGCTGGCTTGCCGCACGACTCGCCGCACGCGCACGCGACGCAAGGATGATGCGTGCCATGATGGTGTCGGCCAGGCTCGGATTTTGAAGCAGCCACTGCTCGAGTCCGTTTTTGACGACGCCTTCGACCTGACTCGCAACCTCGGTGTTGTTCAGCCGGTCTTTGGTCTGACCTTGAAATTGCGGCTCAGCGACGTAGACGCTGACCATGGCCGCGACTCCTTCGCGAATGTCTTCCGCGGTGATCGTAAGGCCCTTGGGCTCGATCTTCTTCGTCACCATGATGCTGCGGATGGCTTTGACGATGCCGGACTTGAAGCCGCTTTCGTGCGTGCCGCCCTGCCCGGTGGGAATGCCGTTCGCGTACGAACGCACCCATTCCTCGGTGGATTCGGTCCACATCAAGGACAGCTCGATGCGTGGATCGGCTTCGCGCATCAAAGCGTAAGGTTGCGCATGCACGGGGTGCATCTTCTTCTCGACGACGACCTTACTAAGATAGTCGACGATGCCACCCGGGTGCTCGAACGTCTCGACCTTGTCGCCATCGCGCAAAATGACCTTGAGGCCGCGATGCAAGTACGACTTCGACTCCAAACGTTCGCGGACGACCTCGCTGTCGAACTTCAAGCTTTTGCCGAAGATTTCGGAATCGGCGCGAAAGTGAATCTCCGTGCCGTGCTTGCGCGTGGGGCCCACTTCCTTGAGCTTCATTTGCGGCAGGCCACGGGCGTACTTCTGCATGTACTCCTTGCCGTCGCGCCGCACGTGTACGGTCATCGCTTCGGACAAGGCATTCACGACGGAAGAACCCACGCCGTGCAAACCACCTGACACGCTGTAGTTCTTACCTTCGAACTTGCCGCCCGCGTGCAGCGTGCACAGGATTAGCTCGAGCGCCGAGCGTTTGAACTTGGGATGCATGTCGACGGGAATGCCGCGCCCGTTGTCCGTGATCGTCGCGCCCTTGTGATCAGGATCGAGGGTGACCTCGATTTGCGTCGCGTAGCCGTTGATCGCTTCGTCGACCGAGTTGTCGACGATCTCCCACAACAAATGGTGATAGCCCGACTTGTCCGTGCCGCCGATGTACATCGCTGGGCGCTTGCGGACGGGCTCGAGTCCCTCGAGGACTTCGATGTCTTTCGCGGTATAGGTGGTCATGCTTCGCCTCGTGGTGGACGCGAAGGTCTTGGCCCATCGCCCAGGCTTGGAATCTCGGGGTCTTCCGGCACGCGTTCCACAAGCTTGCCGCGTTTGAACAGCTCGTGACCCTTACCCGCACGCGAAGTCTTAGCGTACTTGCGCAGCGACACGTCGTAGGCCGTGCCTTTTTCGTTCAGTAAGATCAGTGTGTCTTGCTTGCTGCGAAGTAAGGTCGCACCGACGATCACGTCGTCTTTGTCGAGCTTCATCAGCATCACACCCTTACCGGCGCCAGCCAGCAGCGCCACGTCATCGGCCGAGCAGATCAGCGCATAGCCATCCGCAGTAGCCGCCGCCACGCAATCGCGTCCGCCGGTGGCGTTGACATAGATGACTTCGTCGCCCTCGGCCAAGCGCGCATAGCGCCGTCCTGAGCGCGTGGAAGGCTCGCGATGACCGCGCAACGAGAAGCGCATGGTTTGGCCCTGACGGGTGACCGCAAGCGCGAACGGAGCCTCAGGCTCTTCGGCGCCTTCGGTCGCTGCCGGCACTTCAAGCACACGCGGATCGAAACAAAGCATGCGAATCATTTTCTCGCCGTCCGCCAGCTTGAACAGATTCTGCACGGGATTGCCGTAACCGGTGGCCGCCGGAATCTCGACCATGCGGCACACGTAGCAGGAGCCGTGATTGGAGAAGAATGCGATCGAGCTCTTGGTGGAGCCGGCCGCCACGTCGGTCACGCGGTCGCCCTCACGCACGCGCGTGGTGGACAGGTCCTTGATGCCGCCCTGACGCTTGACCCAGCCCTGCAGGCTGAGCAGCGCGTAGGCATCTTCATCGATGATGAAGTCCTCGGCCTGAAACTCGGGCTCGTCGACGTTCGACAGAATGCGCGTGCGCCTGCGCTCCGCGTATTCGCTCGAGAGCTCGAGCAATTCGGCGCGAATCAGCGACCAGCGCGCCTTGGGGCTCGACAGGAGCTTCTCGGTGCGCGCCGCTTCTGCCCGCTTTTCGCCGAGCTCTTTCTGAATGATAAGAATCTCGAGCTTCGCGAGGCGGTACAGCTTGAGCTCGAGGATGGCGTCGACCTGCTCGGCATCGAGGCCAAAGCGCTTCATCATCTTTTCGGCCGCGTCGGCCTTACCCTCGCTCTTGCGAATGAGCGCGATGGTCTCGTCGAGAACATCGAAGATTTTTTCGAAGCCCTCGAGGAGACCATCGCGCTCATTCGCAAGAGCGAGGGTAAGGCCGACGCGGCCGAAAAGATGATGA
>JBKJIA010000570.1:0-13290 GCA_046598735.1 Polyangiales bacterium | reverse complement strand
CGCAGCGATGGCGTGTCGTTCGATAAGACGCGGCGCGTGTACGAAGCCAAGGCGCGCGCCATCGGCCTTGCCGAAGCGGGATATCATCCGGCCATTCCACGTGCTTATGTGCTACCTGGCGAAAGTGGTATCTCGACCTTGGGTATGATGGTCGACACGTTGGCTGCGGGTGGTTTTGCCTCCGCCCATGATGCGTTGATCGCCAAGAAGCTCGCGGTGGTGCTGTGCGGTGGTGCGGGCGGCGCATCACGCGAAGTCACCGAGGAAGCAGTGCTCGAGCTCGAACGAGAAGCGTTCTTGAGCCTGTGCGGTGAGGCCAAGAGTCAAGAGCGCATGCAGTTCATGCTCACCCAGAACAAACCCCTTCGGAACTAACAGGAGAACGAACATGACTGATGTCGTAATTGCAGAAGCCGTTCGTTCCGCGGTCGGCCGTGCTTATAAGGGCTCGCTCGCACAAAAGCGTCCCGATGAGCTCGCGGGAGACGTAATCCAAGGCTTGATGGCACGCGTGCCGCAGGTGAAACCGAGCGACGTCGAAGACGTGATCCTCGGTTGCGCCATGCCTGAAGCTGAACAGGGACTTAACATCGCGCGCATTGCGGGCATGTTGGGCGGCCTACCGGAAGAGACGGCCGGGCTTACCATCAACCGTTTCTGTTCGAGCGGTCTACAGGCGATTGCGCTCGCTGCGGGAGCCATCGCGATTGGTTCGAACGACATCCTGGTAGCAGGTGGCGTCGAGTCTATGTCGATGGTGCCCATGACCGGACATAAGCTATCCACATCCCCGGAAGCCATGCAGCGCTTTCCCAGCGTGTATACCCCCATGGGGATCACTGCTGAGAACGTGGCCGCTAAGTTCGGGATCACCCGTGAGGAGCAAGACGCGTTTGCACTCGCAAGCCAACAACGCGCGAGCGCTGCCATCAAAGCCGGCAAGTTCGAGCAAGAGATCGTGCCCGTGCGCGCCATCCGTTTCAATGGCAACGAGCGCGTGGAGTTCGTGTTCAAGCAAGACGAGCTGCCGCGCGAAACGACCATGGAAGCGCTCGCCAAGCTCAAGCCATCGTTCTCGATGAACGGTAGCGTCACGCCGGGCAATGCTTCGCCGCTCTCCGATGGCGCCGCCGCAGCGTTGATCATGAGCAAACAAAAAGCTGACAGCCTGGGCATCAAAGGCCTAGGTTACCTGCGCGCCTTCGTGAGCGTGGGCGTCGATCCGGCCATCATGGGTATCGGGCCGTTGCCCGCCGTACAGAAGCTGCTGAAGAAGACTGGGCTTACGCTCAAGGACATCGACATCGTGGAGATGAACGAAGCCTTTTCGAGTCAGGCATTGTACTGCAAGCGTGAGCTCGGCATTCCCGACGAGAAGCTGAACGTGAATGGTGGCGCCATAGCCCTCGGTCATCCGCTGGGTTGTACCGGTGCCAAGTTGGTCGCCACCGCGCTCTACGAGCTGCGCCGTCGCAAGGGGCGCTACGCCATCGTGACCATGTGCGTGGGCGGTGGTATGGGCGCGGCGGGCCTGATTGAGTCAATTCCCCAATAGACAAGTAGGTTGACCGGACCAGCGGGTGCGCTGCGAGGGAGCATGGGCGTCCTCGCGGCGCTATCGCGACAGCGCTCCTGCCACACTGGGACGTAGACGGCGGTGCTTCATCCAAAAATGGCCCCTAATTGCGCGTTTTTCTGTCCCCGTGCGGGTAGGTATGCGTCTTGCTGTGGTCCTCCAAAATGAAGCGCGCGGTGAGGGGAGACCTGCAATGCCGCGACCCAAAGGAGGCTGACATGAAGGATGCAATTCAACGTAAGCGTGAAAGTCAGAGCGGCCGCGTGCTCGTGCCAGCGATCATGTGGATGGCAGGCGTCCCCTTCACACTCGTACTACTTCTTTGGTTCCTATTTTTTCGCGGCTAGCGGCTAAACGGGGAGTGAAGCCAGCATGTTTCTGTGACGCGCGGCGCTGAAAGCGGGCCTGCGCGTCACGGGACGGGCACGCAGTGACTTTTGTCACGTGAGATTTCCCGTTGAATTGCCACATCGGTAATTCCTACTGGTTGGGTAAGTTGTAAGCAGAAAATGTGGGTCGTATGTTCGCGCTACGCGCACTTGTGCCGCGTCCATTGCGTACCTGGAGCCACTCGTGACGCGGAGCGATTCGCTACTTATCTTCGGCTTAGTCAGCGCAGTTGCTTGTGCGCAAATTGACGGCAAAACAGACGACCTTATCCAATCGGCTGGCGGCAAGGACAACGATGCCGGCAAGGCGGGCGGGCTCACGGAGGCTGGGTTGGATGCAAGCCAGCGCGATCCAGGAGGCAACGGTTCGAATGCGGATGTGGATGGCAGCCTGTCGCTCCCCGACATGGACACGGGCGTTACCTACGCCGATGCCGGGCCGTCTCGAACCGATGCCGGGCAGTCTCGAACCGATGCCGGAACGAGCAACGGCGTAGACGCCGCGATTCCTCCGCAAGTGGCAGATGGCACATGCGGTGGCGCATTTGAGCTTACCTTTTCAAGCAATCGGGCGACCGCGATGGGTAATACGAGCACCGCCGCGCAAGTACTGAGTCCTAAGTGCTTACCATCCGGGGGCGTCGCGGGCCCAGAGCACATCTACCACTTTCGTATGCCGTTCAAGGGGCGCGTTTCGGTGAATGCGAAGGGGACCGCGCCCTTTGCAGCCAGTGCGTATTTGCTCAAGACTTGTGGTAACTCTGCGACCGAGAAGGCGTGCAACTTCGCCGGCTCAGTAATGTCTGACGCGAACGCGGCCGAAGAGCTGTTCCTTTACGTCGATTCCGGGTCTAAGAGCGCCGCGTCTTCTTCGGGGGCCTACGTCGTGGCACTTACGCTGCGCGAGGAGTCGGGCCTTGGCGGTCCGTGCGGCAACGGGACGACGGACCCTTACTGTTCGTCCGGCCTGTTTTGTCAGGATGAAGGTGTCGGAGGTGTGTGCCGCGCGGGAAACCCCGAAAGCTGCGCCACGGCCGTTCCTCTGACCTTTCGTGCCGCGGCCAGCGGACGTGTTGCCCATGTGCTCGGGTCTACCGTCGGAGCCAACGATGACATCGACCCTGATTGTCCCGCGTCCGAGGCTCAGGGCGTAGAGCACGTCTACTCATTCAAGTTGACGGCGACATCAACCGTAAGAATTTCTCTGCAGCCGACCCAGGGCTACGACGCCGTCCTGGCAGTGCTGGAGAATGCCTGCAGCAACGTCGCGGCAACTCTTGCCTGCGTCGATTCTGGCATTGGAGGCGGCGTCGAAGCGGCGAGCGGGACACTCCTCGCCGGCACCTATTACGTGGTCGTCGATGCTTTCTCTAGAACAGTGGAGGCGAGCGGCAGCTACGATCTTACGGTCACCGCGACCCCTTGATTCGACGGGGAAGCTGAGCATTGGGCCGTGCGGTACGTTGAGCGCGACGGGAGCGTTTAGCTTCGCCCGCGCTTGCCCTGAGCTTCAGTCGGCCGCCGCGCCGCGATGATGGATCGCAAGCCCCCGTAGGAAGTTGCGGAGAAACTGATCGCCGCAAGCTTGAAAGTTGGGGTGGCCTTCGCGACGAAACAGCGCGTTGACCTCTCCCTTTGACGCAACAAAGCCGGTGAGCTGCATGATCGAAACGATGTCCGTGTCCTTGAGCTCGAGGGCGATTTTTAGCGCGCGCAGGATGCGGTTGTTGTTCATGGCAGCTGGCGCGGCCGATTCCTGCGTCGCGTCGGGTCCTCGCGGGCCCCTACGGGCTTCGATGAAGCCATCGAGGCAGCGTCCCAAGAGGTCATCGGAAAGTGGCTCAAAGCCCAGTTCGTCCTCGCGCTTGAGCATGGCCATGAGGCGTGCGGCAGGCAGCGTGACTCCGCCAGCGCCAAAGAACGCGAGAAGCTTCGAGTCGCTCAGATCGAGGGCGTAACGGAACTCTCGCAAGACGTCGTTGTTTATCATTGGGATTGTGACCTTAGACTATACACGCGCTGACCCGTCCCCCGCTTAGAGGGTATGTGCCTTATTTCGAACTTCTCGTCCGTGCTTATTCCAAGGGTATGTCCGTCCTCCAGGACGGGCCCTCGTTCCATAAGGTAATGCGCTATGTTAAAAGCACGATCGACGAGCGTTTGGGGCTCCAAAGCAGAGTGGGGAATCTCGACCTCCATCAAATCAAAGGCGCTTAGGCCGGCGGTATATAAAGTATTCGAACCATCGCTTTCCCGCGCCCACCCGAAACGGAGCCAAAGGTAGAGGGGTAGGTGGGCACGAGTTGCATGGCTGGCTTCGTCCACGAAGCTCTTGACGTCGTGAACTTGGGCGGCAGCGGGCCAGTAGATGCCGAGCGATGGTGTGACCAGGGCCGCACTCGCCGTGATGTAAGTGAGAGCGAGCGTCAGGTCGATGATGTCGAGCGTGCTGCTGCTTACTGTCACGATCAGACGGGCGCTGTGGGCTTTGATGCGACGGGTGGCTTGCGGCCAGTGCCAGGCGGTCTCGCAAGGGCTCGCGAGCTCAGCCCACGGGACCGGCGCGGGCGAGAGCTCGATGCGCAACGATGCCGACTCAGTTTCAAACGTGCGGCTGGTCTGGCTATCGACCGCGCTGGGGATGAGAGCGGGCGCGAGCGGGAACCGGCTGGCGTGGGAATGCACCAGGGACTGGGCGAGAGGGAGCTCCGGTTGGCGCAGCAGGACACATGCTGAGCGCGTGTTGGGGTCTGGCATGGGGCCAGCGTATCAGGTGCGTCGGGGCGCGGGGCCCCCGGGAGGCGCTTGGCTGCACCCGCAAGAAAACCTGCACGATCTGTAACCTGAACACATAGACCGTGCCCCTCGTTTTGCAGTTAGAATATAAAAAGACAGCGATACTGGAGGACAGATGAGAATTCGACGATCCACGCATGCGCGGGACTTACGAAGCGCGCCTATCGACAGGCTGGACGCGTTTCTGCTCACGCTTTTGGTGGATGAGATGCCGCTGGCCGAGCTCGTCGAAATCGCGCCTTGTGACGAGGCGGAGGCCACGCAACGGATTCACACGCTGGCGGCGCTGGGTTTGGTGGATGTGCTGGTTTCGCCGGGTCAGCAGCGTCGTTTGGCATCGCGCTATCGGCCCAACCTCAATGTCCATGACGATGCGGTGACTCTGCGTCCGCCCCCTACCTTGTCACGCAACGCGCGCGACTCGGAAGGTGCAGTGACCCTAAGGCCGCCCCAGTCAGCGCCGCTCGAGCTTGACCTCGCTGATTTTGGAGCTCCCCCCCAAACGGGAGTCCGGCCCTGTCCGGTTCCTTCGGCGACGCAGGCGCTCGCCAAAATGAAGATTCTGCAGCGCAAAGCCTGACTATTCGCGCGTCGACTTTCTCGCCGCCGCGGCGCAGCGTAGATTCCGGCCACCTGGGGGATGTCTTCCGGGCGAAGTGGACGAACCGACATCATGGCCGACGCGCTCCCACCGAAGCTCATTGCGCAAATCTCGCGCGAGTTTCCGGAAGATTTTCTCAGCCGCGAACCCGACGATCTCGAAGAGTATGGTCGCGACTGGACACGTGTTTACGCGGCAGCACCATCCGCCATCGCATGGCCGCGCACCACGGATGAAGTGGCAAGGTTACTCAAGCTCTGCAATGAGGCCGGCATTGCGGTCGTTCCGTCCGGCGGACGCACGGGCCTTGCCGGCGGCGCGGTTGCCAGGAATGGCGAGATCGTCCTGTCGCTCACGCGCATGCGACGCATGGATCCGGTCGATTTGTTGGGCGGCACGGTGCGCGTGCAAGCGGGTGCGGTGACCGAGGCCGTGCACCAGCACTGCGCACCTTACGGTCTTACTTGGCCCGTGGATTTCGCGTCAAAGGGCTCAAGCCAAGTGGGAGGGAATATCGCCACCAATGCGGGCGGGGTCAAAGTCATCCGCTACGGACTCACGCGGCAATGGGTGCTCGGCTTGCAAGTCGTCACGCCAAATGGGGACGTGCTCGAGTTGAACGGCGCGCTCGAGAAGAACAACACCGGCCTCGATCTACGTCAGATGTTCATCGGGTCCGAAGGCATTCTCGGCATCGTCACCGAGGCCGTACTCAAGCTCACGCGCCTACCTGAGCGTCAGTCCGTGTTGTTGTTCGCAGTATCGGACGTGGCGGCCGTGCTGACGTTGTTTCGTGACACGCGCCGCACGCCTTTCACCATCGCTGCCTACGAGTTCTTTAGCGCCCGCTGTCTTGATCGTGTCAAACGACATCGCCGTTTGCGTTCGCCTTTCGACGTGGCCTATCCGTACTACGTGCTGCTCGAAATCGAGAATGCAAACGATGATGCGCTCGAAACCTGGCTCGCTTCGCTCTTCGAACGCGAGCTGATTGTCGACGGAACGCTTGCACAAAACTCTTCGCAAGCGGCCGAGCTCTGGTCTCTGCGCGAAGGCATCAGCGAAAGTTTGAGCGCGACTGGTGTGCCACACAAAAACGACATTGCGTTACCCGTCGCGGCGCTCGAAGCATTTTGTACGGAGCTCGAAACCGTGTTTCAAGCTAGCTATCCTGACTGGGAGATCGCGCTGTTCGGGCACATCGGAGACGGCAATTTGCACGTCAATGTGATGAAGCCTGACGCGCTAGAGAAAGCCGAGTTCTTGAAGCGCACGTCGGAGGCCGATCATACGATGTTCAAGCTCGTGAAAAAACATGCGGGCAGCATCTCAGCTGAGCACGGCATCGGTCTGCTCAAGAAACCTTACCTTCACTACTCGCGCACACCGGAGGAGCTGGCGCTGCTGAAAGCGATCAAGCGCGCGCTCGATCCCAACAATATCCTCAATCCCGGTAAGGTCATCGACCTCTAGAGGCGGGCCGCGTTCCTGGCCCGCGCGGCTCAGTACAAGATGCGCGTGCGGATGCTAGTGCTCAGCGCCGCAATGTCGTCGCGCACTTCGCTCGATACGCTCTGGTCGAGGTCCATGATCAGGTAACCGATGTCGGCGTCTGTGGCGAGCACCTGTGCTTGGATGTTCGCATTGCGATCGGAAACGATGCGGTTCACGTCGCGCAGCACGCCTGGCACGTTGCGATGCACGTTCAGGATGCGGTGTCTGCCCGGGACTTGCGGCATCTCTACCTGCGGAAAATTGACGGCGCCCGTGCTCGCTCCACTGTTTACGTAACGGATAAGCGACGTAGCCACTTCGCGGCCGATCGATGCTTGCGCTTCGCCCGTGGAGCCACCGATATGCGGTGTAAGCACCACGTTTGCCAGTTTCTGCAAATCGCTCACGAAGGTATCGACGTTCGATTCGGGCTCCTCGGGATAGACATCGATAGCCGCTCCCGCGAGGTGTCCACTCTTGAGCGCTGCCACGAGGGCCGGGATTTGCACGACGGTGCCGCGGCTCAAGTTGAGCAAGTAAGTCCCGCGGCGCATTTGATCGAGCTCCGCTGCGCCGATCATCTCGTGGGTCTCGCTCGTAGCAGGCACGTGCAGCGTGACGAAATCTGCCTCGCGCAAAAGCTCTCCGAGATTGGCGCAGGGACGGTTGTTACCCATCGGAAGCTTGGTTGAGCGATCGTAAAAGATCACACGCATACCGAGCGTCTCTGCGATCACCCCAACCTGACGGCCGATGTGTCCGTAGCCGATGATGCCTACGGTCTTGCCGCGAACCTCGTAACAGCCGGTGGCGACCTTACGCCACTTGCCCACGTGAAGCTCGCTCGATCGGTCACCTAGTTGACGCGCGAGCATGATGATCTCAGCGATGATCATCTCCGCGACACTGCGGGTGTTGCTGAAGGGCGCGTTGAACACAGGCACCCCGCGTCGATTGGCGGCTGCCAGGGCGACCTGATTGGTACCGATGCAGAAACAGCCCACGGCCAGCAAACGTCTGCCTTCGGCGAGCACTGCGTCCGTGACTTGAGTCTTGCTACGGAGGCCTAGCAGATGCACATCGGCGATGCGCTTGGCAAGCTCCGCTTCGGGCAACGCACCGGTAACTCGTTCGACCTGAAACGATTCGCCCGCGAACATTTCGTGGGCGCTGTCGTGGATGTTCTCGAGCAAGAGAACCTTGATCTTTTCCTTGGGAAAAGACGTGCTGAGGGGCGTGCTCTTGGGGCTCTCGGACATGGCGACTCCGGCGGCGGCTCTTACGCGAAAACGGCCCCTGGTTCAAGACCTACAGGCAGGAACGTGAGGGCGCTAGCTTAGCTGCCTTGACGCGAGCCTCGTGCTCTTCCACTCCTTCGCCATGGCAAAAAAAGCAACAGGCGACGCCGTGGCAACATTGCGCGGACCGAAGTTGATCAAGAAGGCAATCGAAGCCGGACGTGCAGAGGCGCTGTCCGATCCGGAGCCGGTGGCGGCAGTACTACTCAAAAAGCTTACTCTTCCCAATGGTGAGCCCATCTCGCCTGCGATGAAGGAGCTGCTCAAGGTCGATTCGCTGTGGCTGAGCATCGAGTTCGATGACGAAGAAGGCGACATCGAATCAGCATCGCTCGAGGATCTGATCGAAGACGAGTTCGGCAAAGAAGCGCTGACTTCATTTGGCGAAGCCATCGATCTATTTACGGGCGATTGCATCGTGCTCGGTGGTGCGTCGGAAGCGCTGCGCTTCATCTACGTCGGCGAAGCAGATGAGTCCGGCGAGTACGCGGTGATGACGGCAACCAAGGATCCCGCGTGGATCGGCGGCTTTGTGCCGTTTGATGTGTGGGTCGCGCAGGAGCTCGGCGTGCTTGAAGCAGGTGCGACCACCGGTACAGCACCCGCGGCGCATGCCGAGGCTGCGCAAGTTTTGGCCGCGCTGAATGGCGATGGTCGCATCGGCTTCGAACCCAAGCCCGGCGAACGTGACGAAGCCGCTGCAGGCACGGACGACGAAGAAGATGAAGACGATGAAGACGATGAAGACGATGAAGACGATGACGAAGCCGATGACGACGATCAAGAAGAAGACGAAAAAGAGGTCGAAGCCGAAGTAAGCAAGTAGTTGAGAGCAGCCATGGCTACATTCGACGGTTCAACGGCCCAGTGCCTGGTCTATAGCTTCAAAGACGGTCTGCTTTCGCAGATTGCGCACGACCTGAAGCACAGGGCGACCCGGTTCTCGATCCACGTCGATGATCAATTTGGCGCGGTGCAAGCGAGCATCGACGCGGCTTCCTTGCAGGTGGAATGCGTGATGAAGGAAGGCGTTGAGACGACCCACGGCATCAGCGACTCTGACAAGCGTAAGATCGAAACCCATATCGTAGAGGACGTGCTGGAGGCCAAGCAGCATCCCACCATCGACTTTCGTTCGACTTCGATCCAGCCAGTGCCGGAAGGCTATCGCATCGAGGGCGTCGTGCGCATGCATGGCACGGAGCAGCCGATCGTAAGCATTGCGCGCCGCGAAAGTGGACACTACAGCGCGGACCTTACGCTTCATCAACCAGACTTCGGCATCAAGCCATTCTCTGCCATGCTGGGCACGCTCAAGATCAAGCCTGACGTCCTAGTGCGTTTGATTGTGCCCGCTTAGATACGCCGAGGTCATGCGCCCAGTCACATTGCCGCATGGTGACCCCGGGCGGGCTTGAACGGTGGCATACCCGACCTATTCTGGCCGCATGGCCAAAGCGTATACAGAGTGGAACGTTCTCTCGCACGGACCCATCGTCAAACTCGCCGAAAACCTTTGGTGGGTCGAAGGGTCCCTGCCAGGCATGTCGCTGAAGCGCACGATGACGATGGTACGGCTCGCGGACGGCAAGCTCGTGATTCACAACGGTATCGCCCTCGAACCGGCAGCCATGGCGGAGATCGAGTCATGGGGCACACCCGCTTTTTTGATCGTGCCCAATCCCGCGCACCGTCTGGACGCGCCGGCGTTCAAGAAGCGTTACCCGAGCCTGCGTGTGTTCACGCCCAAGAATGCGCGCCGTAAGGTGGAAGAGGTCGTCGCAGTCGATGGCACCTACGAGGAGTTCCCAAAGAATGAGAGCGTCCAGTTCGAGACGTTGCACGGCGTAGCGGAGGCCGAAGGCGCCATGATCGTGCGATCGGCCGATGGTGTGACGCTGGTGCTGAACGACGCCGTGTTCAACATGGATCGGAAGCGTGATCCGTTGGGGTTTTTCTTCACGACCTTATTCGGGTCTGCCCCCGGGCCGCGTGTCTCACGCCTCGCCAAGCTCTTGCTGATCAAAGACAAGTCGGCGCTGCGTGCAGATCTCGAGCGCTTTGCGAGATTGCCCGAGCTGACGCGACTTGTGGTGTCCCATGAAAAAGTCGCGCACGGTCAAGATGCGGCGCAAGCGTTGCGTACCGCGGCAACTTACCTCTAAGGTGCAATGACATCGTCGCGGCCAGGATCGCGCGTTGCCGACCTTACGATCTATGGCCATGAGAACAGTAAGGTGATCAAAGCTCGTCAGCATCGTTTCAGTTCGGTCGCTTGGCCTCGATGCCGGCTGCATTGAGGTTGTTGACGAACGTGGCACCCACGGTCGAGCCTTGACGATAGAAGACCGCGGGCTGTCCGATCGGTGCTTCCACGCTCACAGTGCTGCCGGCCGTGGCCGAGCCGTAGACCTTGCCAGTCCACAGATGTACCCAGCGGCCCGCGGGTAAGTAAACACTCTTGTTGTAGGGGCAGAACGGAGCCGTCCAGCACTTGTTTGTGACGGGAGCGACTAAGATGTCACTACCCAGCAGGAACTCGTCGCTGGTCTCATGCGCGCGGGCGTCGTCGGGATAGTGGAGCATCAGGTGACGTACGAGCGGATAACCGCGCGTGGTTGCCTGCGTGAACAGCTGCTTGCGATAGAACGCCAGGGCCTTGTACACCTTACTCATGCGCGCGAAGTGCGCGAGTGCGGCGTCGTCGCTGTAGACCTGAGGGTTGTCTGCCGGCAGGTTGCCTTCGTGGGTGCGAAGCACGCTCGTGAACGCATTCATTTCCGTCCAGCGCTCGAGCAGCTCGGTTTCGCGTTTGTAGCCCAAGCCGTAGCGGCTGAGTGAGGTATAGCCACCCACGTCTGAATGGTTGAGGGCCAAGCCCGAGAGCCCGCCGCTTATCAGGCCCTGCAAGGCACTGACCAAGCCATCGTACTTGTCCCAAGTGGTGAGCTGGTCACCCTGCCAGAACAGGAGCGAATGGGCGGGCGAGCGGGTGTGACCGGAGCGGTTGTAGATCACCACATCGCCCAGCATGCCGGCTTCTTCCACCGCCTCTCGGTTCAGGCGTGCCCACTCGACAGGATAGGTGTTGTGGTACCTCTCGGCGCTTTCGCCGCTTGCGAGCACAGCGTCATAGGGAAGGGCCTCTGCGAAGTCTGCCATCCAACCGCTGCAGCGCGCGTCGCCCAAGAGCTCATCGCGGATGATGTCTTTCATCCACGTGCGAGCGGCTTCATTGGTAAGGTCGAGCAAGCCGACCTCGAAGGCGGTGATCGGTAACATGTACACGCTGCCATCGGCCTTGTGCACGAAGTAGTCGCCCGCCAAACCTTCTTGGAAGAGGTTGCGGCGCAAGGTACCGGCCTCGGCTGGCAGATCGCGAAACATGGGATTGACGTAACAGAGTACGCGCGTCCCATGCTGCTCGAGATCATCTACGTACGCTTGCCAGCCGGGCCGGGAGTTGGGGTTTTGGATCCAATTCCACAACACCTGCTCGCCGATGTATGTGCGGCTCACGCCCGACCAGGTCTGATTCCAGATGCCCGCTAGCTCAACGCCGTGCTCTCGCAACGCGGCGACGATCGGTGCGCTCGTCGCCGGATCCTTGGCCAGAGCCACGATGGCACCTTGGTTGACCCAATCGGGAAGGGCGGGCATGCGACCTGAGTATTCGGTGAAGCGCTCAATCAGTTGCAGCGCCGAGCTACCCTGCAAGATGCGGCCACGCATGCTGGGTCCAAACAGTCTGATTGCGCTCACCGCAGTCTGCCTGAAATCGAACACCGCGTATTCGGTGTTCTCGAGAAACAGGGAGCGCTTCTTATTCGTTAGGTAGTGGGGGGCAGCATAGTACGCACTGCCCTCGCTGCCGCCGGAGCCAGGGGATGCGAGGTTGACGGCGGGCGTAATCGGAGTGTGCCCGCGACCGATGCCACCTTCTTGGGCAAGAACTTGGATGGCTCGACCCTTGAGGTTGAGCGTGTCGTGAGGCGCTTGCTCGCCCATGCCGTAGATGCGCTCGCCGGCATCGGATGCAGCGTGCAGCACCACGAGGTCAAAGCTCGTGTCGTTGCTCGTGAGCTCGAAGCCCAAGTGGCCTGTTTGACGCTGACAGAAGCTCAGCTCGAAGCGTAAGGTCGCGCACGTTGCATTGGCGTCGTCGAACTTGCCCTTGAGTGTCAGTGTGCCGTTGCCCGTGCGTGCCTGATCGAAGCGCGCATTCTTGCATTGGATGCCGAGGTTCTCTTGGACGTCGAACGAACCTTGACGGTCCGTGACCGCGAGTGCTGTGCGCGCAAGCTCGACGGGGGAACCCGCTGCGCTAGCGAACAAGCTGCGCGTGCCCTCTGCCTGGTGCGTTACGTTGAGCGCACGGTCGGTACTGACTTGAACTGTGAACTGACCTAGCGCGTGCTTGGCGATCAGGGGCGACGCCGTCGTCGCGGGGCTACACGGTAAGGCTTCCAAGGTGGCACGCTCTGCTGCGCTGGCATCACTCGCATCACTCGCTTCGTGCGCGGATGTGGGGGCCGGTGGAGGCTCAGGCGTCAGCTGATCGCTTGGCGCCGTAGTGGCCGGCACCTCGGCGCAGGCCGCGAGCCACGCGCTGCTCGCACAGAACAGAGCACCTACCGAACGGAAAGATTTCTTGTACGTCATCCGGGCTTACCCTCGGTCGCTTAAGGCGACCATTAGCCGGTCACTTAGGCGCATGTTTGGGGGGCGAACGAGGTCTAGAGTGCGCGGCTCTTGTATAAACGCAAGCATGAAAATGTACAAGTGACTCGTACGTATGAGCGCTCACCGAATCCGCGGCGAGCTGCTGCGAAATGCGCCAGCTCCGCGCCTTCTCGACTTACCCTTTGTCCGCCAGTAAGCCATCGGGGTGACTTGGCTCGGCATTCCTCTCGCGCTCGTCCTTACGGTGTTTGCCGTGGTGCTGGCGCGTGCCAACGAGATGTTCGTCCTAACCGTACGTCACGGACGCGTCTTGCTCATGCGTGGGCGCATCCCGTGCGCACTGAGCCAAGAAATAGCGGACGTCGTCGCGCGCGCTCAGGTTCCGCACGCGCTTGTACGAACCGGACGACACGCCGGGTGGTGGCTTAGCAGCGCGTGCGGAACCTGAGCGCG
>JBKJIA010000462.1:0-3075 GCA_046598735.1 Polyangiales bacterium | reverse complement strand
GACGCTGAATGGGAAGGGCGCCTGCGAAAGCGCGCGCTTGTTTCTGGACGTCCCCACGGCCCCACGGGCATCGACTACTTCGTTTTTCCGCGCACGCTTGAGCTTGCCTTGCTCCCTTTTCCTGTCGGGAGAGCCGGCTGGGATAGTTGGCTTATCCTCCACGCGAGAAGCATGGGTATACCGGTTGTCGACGTATCCAAAACCGTCCTCGCGCTGCATCAGAATCACGATTACGGGCATATCGCGGGCCCGAGAGCCGCATGTGCGCAAGCTGAGCTCGCGCGCAATCGAAAGCTTGTCGGCCCGGACTTCTTTCCGATGACCATCGCCGATGCCGATTGGACGCTTGATCGACAGGGGCTTCGCCGCGCGAGGGACCTGCCTCACCTCCTGCGCCGTGTTCTCACCTATCCCGCTTTGAGCCCACGGCTGAAACCGAGTGTGCGCATCGTGAAGTGGATGCGTGACGCGGTTATCCATCCAACTCGCGCAAAGTAACCTACGATCGCCTAGTGTCCACGCAGTCAGTGGGGGCGCTGCGCAAGCAAGAAAACGTTTCCGCAGAGCAGGCTTACCTTCCAGGTTCGTGCTCCTGCCCAAACCCCTGAGCCGCTTTCTTTGAGTGCCCGGAAGCCGGCTTGCTGCACGAGTTGGCGCAGAGTCGCGACCGTAAAGTAGTGGAGGTTTCCGCCATCGATGCCGTGCTTCCAGTACGAGGTCTGGATAGGTTCCCCCGCCAGTAGGCGCAAACGATGCGGGAGATAGGCCACGTTCGGCACTTCGACCAGCAGGTAGCCGCCGGGGCAGAGGACGCGAAACGTCTCGGCCAAGAGCGCTTCTGGATCGAAGATGTACTGAAGCGTGGACAGCGCGACGACGGTGTCGAATGCTGCCTCTGCGAACGGCAGCGCTTGGTTGCCGTCGACCACACGCCAATCGATAGGCGACGCGCTCGATCCCTTCTGGGCCCGCTGCTGAGCTTGTACGATAGCGGCCGCGGAAACGTCCGTGGCGACGATCGTGGCATAACGATCTTTGACTGCGAGTACGAGCTCACCATCGCCACACCCAAGGTCGAGTAGCTTCTCGCCCCTCGGTAGCAACGCGGCGGCCACCTCTACACGCGTCACCTCGAAGCGCCGCAATGCACGAAACCATGGCGGCAGAGAACGCTGATCCGAGGTGTGCTGATCGTCAAAAAAAGAAGACGTGCTCATGCGTACACCTCTTGACTCATGGGTTTGCCTGCCGCAGCGCGATACAGCGCTTCAACTTGATCGACAACACGCGGTAGTAAGAACCGCTCCTGGACCATGCGTCGCGCGTTGACGCCCATCTTGGCCAGCGCCTTACCATCCGAAAGCAGCTCGCCCATCGCGTTCCCAAGCTCTGTCACCGAGTGTGTCAGACAACGCCCGGCTCCGTACTCATCGAGCCAAGGTATGCCGCAGCGGTCGTTGATAAGCACGGGACGTCCCACGGCACACGCGGCGAGCGAGGCGAGCGAGGTCTCCTCGAAGTGCGTGGGCGTAATCGAGAACAAGTCGCAATCAACATAAGCTGGGATGACCTCTGGGCCATAGAGCGGGCCTACAAAGTGCACGCGCGGTGCGATCCCTAAGCTTTGCGCGAGAGCCAGCATGCGGGTGAGGTAACCATCGTCCCGTCCCACGATGGCCAACCGCGCGTCGGGTATACGCTTAAGTGCAGCGGCAAACGCGCGCAGGAGAGGGTCGAGGCCCTTCAACTCGGAGATACGGCCGACGAACAGGACCAACGGGTCGTGGGACGAGATGCCGATGCGTGTTCGGAATGAGCCCGCCATGGGAAGGTTCGCGAACTCGACTGGATCCACACCTAGGGGCCAGATCGCCGTTCGCTCGCGGGTTCCACCATACTCACGATAAAGAGTCGCCTCGTGATCATTTTGCGCGAGTAGACCCGCCGCCTTGCCGAACTGAACGCCGCCATAAGCTCGATCATACTGTTGCTTGATCGCTGCCTTCCAACCTTCGCCGCGCGGCAGCGATCCCCAGGCCGAGACGAAGAATGGTACCTTACTGTGTGCCGCGGCATCGGAGGCCCATGCGTTGAGCATCGTGCGCGTGTCGAACAGATGAACGGCATCGAATTCGTGCACGTGTTGGTACAGCCACTTGCGCATGCCGATGGGCAAGAAGATCTTGACCTCGAAGGCGAGGCGATTGCTCAGATTGCGAAAACGGACGATGCGCACGCCGTGCGACACTTCTTCGAGTTTTTCGACGCGCTGCCCCTTGTCGAGCGCGTCTGTGGTGCAGACAGTGACCTCGTGGCCCCGGCGCACGAGCTCACGCGCGAGATCGAACACCATGCGAGGGGGGCCTCCATAGGCCCAGGCTGGCTCGTAATACACGACACCGAGCAGCAGCTTCATGGCTGTTCAAAGAAGGCGCGCACCGCTACGCAGACTTCGTCGACTTGAGCATCGGTAAGCTCTGCGTTGATGGGCAGTGACAAGAACTCGTTTGCACAGCGCTCTGCGACGGGCAGCGTGCCTCGTTCGTACGCAGCACCCAACGCCGGCTGTTCCGGGATGAGAATTGGGTAGTGCACTAAGCTTTGAATGCCGCGCGCGCGTAGGAATTCAGTAAGCTCGTCGCGTCGCGTGGTGCGCGTGACAAACAGGTGCCAGACCGCGCCCGAATCCGCTGTGGGCAGTTGCAACGGTAAGTCCGCCAGGCCGGCGCGATAGCGATCGGCAATGGCGGAGCGACGCTGCGTGTGGGCCGCAAGATGGGCGAGTTTTACGCGCAAAACAGCCGCTTGAAGCTCGTCCAATCTGCTGTTCAGCCCGGGTTCCACGTGGTGGTAGCGCTTCGATTGTCCGTAGTCCCGGCCACGCCGCATGCGCGCTGCTTTGTCAGCGTCGGCGCATACCACCATCCCACCATCGCCGAAGCAACCGAGGTTCTTCGTGGGATAGAAGCTATAGGCCGACGCGTGACCATAAGTTGCCACATCGCGCCCTTGATATTTGGCACCGTGCGCCTGGCAAGCGTCGTTCAGAAGGAAAAGGTTATGTCGCTCTGCGAG
>JBKJIA010000047.1:0-11358 GCA_046598735.1 Polyangiales bacterium | reverse complement strand
GTCGCTCCACGACATGCCCTTGGAGCGGTTGGGGGCGGGGTCGATGCCGTGCTCGGCGAGGACGCGGGCGACCGTCATGCGGCCCACGGTGAAGCCGGATGTCCAACGCCTTTCGCGGCCTGCCTGGCCCGCGTTTGGCAGAGCCGTCGTACTTGCGCGCGATGAGTTTGCGGTACCAGCGCAGAAGGGTTTCGGGCGTGACAAGCGTGCACAGCTCGTTGAGCAGCTCGCGGCTGAGTGCCTTGCCCTTGAGTGCGAGCCTGCGTCGCTGCGCGTCGGTGAGCTTGAGGCGCTTGGGGCCGAGCTGCTCACGCAGCACACGGTTCTCCTCGCGCAGGTAGTCGATGGCGGCGAGCTGGCGTCTGTTGACCCAGCCGCACACGGTCATGAGCAAGAAGTTGAACGACGTTGCGGTCATGGGCGGGTACCGTAGCGCGATGGCGCGAGCCGCGGTTGAGCTCGAGAAATGGCTAGAATTCAGCCGCGTTTGGGACGGTCGAATATTGGGATAGGACGGGGGGCGTGTGCGCACGTACCTGATGGAGAAGCAAGGCATCGAGTCCGTGGAATGCGCAGTACTCTGCTATGTCGATGACATCGACTCGTGGAAGAGCTGATACCTCGTCTCGCTCTAGAACGTGCCGCGCACCAGAAGGGTCGCAGCGCCGTGGTGCACGTCCATCGTTACAACCGGAAGGCTTATTCGAGCTCGTTGCGCAGCGCGCGTGTCGGCGCTGCGAGATGAATAGTCATATCCCCAGATCGACCCCACGAGGCACCCGGCGAAACCAAGGATAGGAACGGCAATCACCGTGGCGAACAAGTAGTTGTCTAAGCCGTCCCCCTCGCCTCCCTCGCCGCCGCCCAGCGCAGGAAGAACTACCAGCGCGCCTAACGCCATGCCGCCCGCCGTCCCCCCCGCTGCGGAGAGAAAGGTCGCGCGAAAGGTTCCTCTCGCTTTGAAGCCTCTGCCTACGCCGTAGACCACCGAACCCGTCATCAACGGTAAGGTTAGTACCAGCGCGCCAATGCCACTAAATGCCGCCACGTGAAACTGGCGAGAAGTGATTCCCTCCTGCTCTTCGTCTCTATGCGTCAAGGCAAGGGCACCCAATGCCGCAGGCACCGCCGCTGCCGCTCCGACCACCGAGCTGCCCGCACCGGCGAAGGTTTGCGCGATGATCCTCCAAGTCCTACGCGGGAGCGGTTTGAACTCGGCGTGTTCATCGCTACTGGCAGCCGTCGGGCGTGTGGTGTTGCTCCCGCTGTTTGTAACCGCATGTGTCGTCGTCGGCGCTTGTGCGAGCGAGAGGGCAGGCAAGAGCAGCAGAAGTGCCAATTGTGCCGACCATCGCATCACGGAGCGAGCGGAAGCTCGATTTTGCCTATGTATGCTCACGTCCGAAATCCTTGGCCGCCCGACAAATCAAGGGCGGAGGTCAAGCTATCACCTCACATCCGTGAAACAAGCTCAGGTCACCCTTAGCAGCCCGTTGAAGAAACGGGCTGCGGCGCAATGGTGAGGTGCGGTCGGAGGATCGCCGACCTGGCACAGAACTCCCAGGTGCCACGCAGGCGCTGAGCGCAGGCATCCTGGAGCATGCCAAACAAGAAAATGAGCCATGCGGCGGCATCCGCCAGGCCTCGGGGAGTACCTCTTCCTACCAGTTCGCGCATGACGAGACCGAGGTTGAACGCGGCGGCCTGCAGGAGGTAGCGCTTGTGCACATTGTCCTTCCCTCGCAGTCTTGTTCGTCTGTGATTTCCGGTCTCGCAGACATGGGCGAAACTTCGCTCAATCAACTCGCCCCGTCGCCGTTGGTAGCGCTTGCTCTTGCGCGTCTGGGTCCGCGCGCGGTTTCGATACACGGCTACAGCGGCATTTCGTCCGCCGTTCTTCGACCAGTGGCGCCGTCCACGCTGCTTACGCTCCGGGATGTAAGTGCGAACTCCTTCATCGGCAAAGCGTTGGAGGGTCGTCGCCTTGTGGTAACCCTTGTCGCCGACAACTTCCTCGATCGCATCTGTGGTCAAGGGCGCGCTGTCGTCATCGTCATCGTCGTCCTCATCGTCTTCATCGGCTTGCGCCGCAGCGATGTTCGCGTTGGCCTCATCGATACTCGTGATGATTGATTCGGCGTCGGAAGTGGTAGCGGGTAAGATCTCAGCAGCAAGAACCGCCCCGTGTTTCCATGTCGACCGTGTGCTCCGCCTTGTACGCCAGGCGAGTGCGACCATCCTTGATCCGCATGATCTCAGCATCAGGGTCCGTCGACGATACCCACTCCTTGTTCGACGTCTTCTTCTTGCGCGTGCGGTCGAAGTTGCGCGCGTCCTCGTCGGTCGGATTCGCGATGCCGGACTCCTTGGCAAGTCGCTTCAGGTACCCCTTGTAACCCTCGCCGCTGCCCCGCCGAACGATGTTCTTCATCGACGCATCAGCACGAAGGTAAGTCGAGTCCACTCCTGCCACTTTACCTTGCAGCAGGCCCTGCTGATTCAGCACGCGCATCACAAAGCGGAACACCTCTTGGTACACGCTCAACGGCAACCGACTCCGAAGTCGCGACAACGTCGAGTGGTCCAGCGGCTGCTCGTGCACGGCGTAGCCCAGGAATGCCTTCAGCGATAGCGAGTCTTCGACACGCCAGCAGATGCCGCGCTCTGACTCGATACCCTCAAAGTATCCCACCAGCAGCATCCGGAAGTACCTTCCGGGAGGCGTCGAGAGCCGCCCTTGCGAGCCCCTCTCGGCGAAATGGGGCTCACACAGCCCCTCCGCGAAGCCATCGAAACGGGCCTCCTCAAGCACCGCGTTCAGCGTTTCGTAAAAGCGGTGCCGCGGCGCTGCCCCGAGCTCGTCAGTGCGTACGAACAGGGGCTGCTGTACTGGTCGCTTGCGTCCCATTGCCATGCCGCAACCGTATCCGTCGACGCTCAGCCTGTCGATCCCCTGAAGAGGAGTTTTTTCAACGGGCCGCTAAGCGACGAAACGGCCAAAGTAAGTGCCAACACAAGTGACTTCTTGATACTCATATTCTTGTTCCTCCGAGTCATGGGACCATGTCAAAAACAGTCTGAGTGCACTAGTGTGGTTCGGGGTGAACTCAAGTCCGGTTTGAAGATGAGCGTTTCCAGTGCGGGTGGGCTCGCTTGGGACTCGCTACAGCCGCACATGCTCTACAGCGGCTCGGTCAGTAGCATTCAGCCCAATCGATATTGGCTTTTGGATTGCGCTGTTTGAGCGCGATCCAGAGCCCTTCGATGTATTCCCCCAGCGGGTGGTCGCCGAAGTCGCCGTTGCCTAGCCCCACGCTCCTCTCGCCCGTATCGAACGCGATGTTGGCCCTGTAAGGGGTCGAGGAGGCGGGATCGTAGGACGATGAGATGAGCTCGTGGCGTCGGCCAGTCTGCTTCCAGTCGTCGTTGTTGAAGGGGTAGCCCGCAATGGTGTCGTCGTCGTTGACCCAGCGGTGGGTGTGCGAGCCGAGGATGCCGTTGTAGAACGATTGCCACGCGGTGTTGCCGACGCGTGGGCTGCCGAACGTCACGACCTGGATGTTCGCTTTGCCCTGGTAGACTTCGTTGAGCATGGCGGCGAAGATCTGCGCGGCGGCGCCGCCCAAGCTGTGGCCAGTCACGTAGATCGTAGGATTGCCGCCGTTTCGCAGCTCGTGAACGCTGGCAGCGAGTTCGTTGTACACCGACATGACTTGGTCCATGAAGCCGTCGTGAAGCCGGACGCTGCCCCAGCTCACACTGAACGGCCAATCGGAGCGAGTCGACGGGTTCGTATACTTGACGTTGGCGTCGGTCAGCGACCAATCAGTGGCGCTCTCGGATCCAGCAAACGAGACCACGATCTCGTTTCCGTAGAACGTGGTGCCCACGAGAACTTCGGCGTCCTCGAAGAATGCCGTGCTCAGAAATGAGTCGCGGAGCGTGAAGCCGTGCTTTGAGAAGCAGGGACTAGGCTGGATCTCGTAGGCCGAGTTGCTGAGCCAAGCCATCTTCCAGGCGGTCTCGAGCGGGTCCACGCACTCGTTCGCTGGCACGGCGCCCGTGCAGAGCAGGTCGCCTTCGCAAGCGCTGGTGTTCGTCACCGCGACGTCCGCGTAACAGGCGTAGCCCTCGGTGCCCACCACCCACACGCAGGCGTCGCTCTGGCACTCCATGCCGTAGTTGCACTCGCCCCGCGAATCGTCCTCGTTGCGGCACGAGTAGCCCTCTTGACCTGCGTTCGGGAGACAGCGGCTGACCCCGCCCTCGGTCATGATGCAGTCGAGCTCGCCCGCCGGCTTGTTGCAGCTTGGCTGAACGGCGGCTTCGAGTTTCCCTGCGGCGTTTGCCATGAAGTAGGGGTCGAGCTCGTTGCAGAGCTGTCCTGAGCCGCCGGAGGCGACGCATTTGTTGTTGAGGCAGGCGAGCCCGATGTTGCAGCGATCGGAGGTCGTTAAACTTGCCAGGTAGGTGAACGGCTCGTCGGGGCGGCAGGCCTGTCCAGCAGCGCCTCGGTCAGGATAGGTCCAGGTGGCAGAACGGCGCAGCGGGAGCGCCGGATAGCCAACGGCGGCGAGGTTATCGAACGAGCCTGTTCCGAAGCGTATGGGCACGAACTGCTCGGCGATGCTGCTGGTGGTAGAGCCGTCCAGAATGATGGGCTTGGTCAGGGCGGCCTTCACCTCGACGGAGCCGACGAAGATGCTCACGCGATCGAAGCACCAGCCGTCGGCGCCCGTTTTCTGGACACGGAGACCCGTGATAAGGCCGACGCCGTGGTCGTCGAGGCGGTAGCGATCGGGCTGGTCAGCTTCGCGGTCGTCGCCGGGATTGTTGAGGTTGAAGGGCTCGAGCGCTTGCTTCTGGCTGGTGATGCCAGCGGCGTTGGGGTTGTCGCGAATGACCACGACGCTGACCTCATCGTCGGTCTTTCCGTTCTTGGAGACGGTGGCCGAGCAGGTGTGAAAGGCGATGTCGAGAGGTGCTCGCGGCAGTCCCTTGGTTTGGAGCACGGGGAAGTCGGAGAAGCGCACGGAGGGCACGTGGCCGTCGCCGTTATCGATCCAAATCCTTCCGCTGAGCGGGAGCACGCCGATGTACGCTTGGTCGTTGGGATTGGCGCCTGGATGTGTCCAGATGGTCGCTCCGCCCGACTCGAGCCAGACCTTTTCGATGCACCACGCATTGGTCCCGGACTTGCGCAGAGTGAGCGACTGATAGTCGAAGGCGCCCTCCTGGAACCAGGTGGAGAGCACGCCGCCGTAGGTGGTCGGAGCGCCCAGGTTGCGGGTCTCACTGAAGACCGAGTTGGAGAGCGAGGCTGTGATGGGATCGGTGGAGGTCTCATTGCCCGTCACGTTGGCGCAAGTCTTGACCTTCAGAGTGACGGTCTTAAACGAGCCGACCTCGATGTAGGCGTCGGAGATGGCCTCGGTGATGTCCAGCGCCGCCGCAGCGCGCGGTGACAAGGAGAGAAGGCATGAGCTTACGATGCACGCGAGGGAGCACAGAACGGCATGGAGAGGTGCTTTACGTGGCAGCATGAGAACGATTTCCTTTCAGCGGCAGACCTTTGGCGCAGGCGTCCATCGACCGTGGGGCGGCACGGTTGCAGGGGTAGATAGTTGAGAGAGCGCGATCAGCGGCGGGGGTCGAGTGAGGCGTACAGCACCGCGCGTGTCCATGCGGCAGTAATGCGTCGAAACCGCGCGCGTGACCTGCATGCAACACTCTCGAAGAGCTGTTGCTGGTCGGGGATCGCGAGAGTTCGCATCGCATTTCCTTTGTAGGGCGGCGGGGGAGCCGCAGATTCTTGCTGGTTTTCCCGATGTACTCTAATGCGACTTTTAGGTCCACGGCGTTCACCCCGAACCGAGAATCGTCGAGACTTTGCGGCCGAGCTCGGCCAAGTGGGTCAAGTACAGCTCAAGCGTGTGGGCCGAGGCGGGGCGCGCCGTGAGCCCGTGGACCACTGCTCGAACCGCTCCCAGGCGCGTTGGTAATAAGCCCGCCGCGTTCTCTCGCAGTGCGCGTCCTGGACGTATTTCTCGGCGCTCGCCTCGAGGCCGTCAAGGCCGACCCCCTGGTGACAGCTTGGGGGGCGTTCCTGGGGGCCGCAGAGCGCTTTGGACCGGTTCGCCGCGAGGGTCGTCGGAAGGCGATGGTTGCCACAGGGAGAGTTGCATCGTACCGACGGGCTTGCGGAAGAGGGGCCCTATGCGAGCAAAGACATCGATTTCTGCGGCACCCAGGAACAACTGCAGCTGTGCGCAACGGCGCTCGGAGGACGCGCTGAGTATCAATCTGTCGATGCGCGGAGCCTCTGTATCGGGGTAATTTATTACTACGACAAGCACGACAAGGAGCGGCAACTCGATTTCCTAAGCAAGCCTTTCGGGCTGGAAACAGAGCCTGTCTTTGACATGAGCTTTCCGGCCACGTTGACGGCGGGCGATGGGCAGCAGGTGACGATCCGGATCATGCATCCGTTTCACTGTTTCATGAGTCGCGTCGCGAACGTGGGTGGCTTAGTGAAATACCAAACCCCTCACGGCGTGAAGCAGACGAAGCCTTCCGGCGCCGTAGGGGATTTCGGTGCGGGTGCCGCGTGCGAGTTGATCCTCTTTGCTGCGGCGCAGTTGGATGGCGAGGCCTTCCGGCATGAACGTCACGTCGTCGATGTTGAGGCCCGCGAGCTCACTTGCGCGGAAGGCTCCGGCGAAGCCGACGAGGAGCATGGCGCGGTCGCGCTCTTCGCGTGGCGAGTGCTTGAGGACGGCGACGGCCCGGGCGAGCTCGTGCTCGAGCAACGGGACGGCGCCTTCCTCGCGCGCGCCGTGCACGCATCCGATGCCGCGCTCGAGCGTGCGAATGCGTGCATGCTTGTCGGGGCGCTCGAGGCCTGAGTGCCCGTGTCGAAGTCCGATGGCGATGCGCGCCCGCCGTATCGTGCTTGCTTTGCGTCCGAGCTTGGCGAGGTAGGTCAGGTACAGCTCAAGCGTGTGCGACGACGCAGGCAGCGCAGTCAGCTGCGCGTCGCCGCACCAGCATTCGAACGATTGCCAGTCGCGCGGATAAGCGAGGCGCGTGCGGTCGGTGTGGGCCTTCTGGACGTACGTCTCTGCCTCGCTGGCCAGTTCCTCGACCGAGAACGTTCGAACGCTCTGCAGCGGCGTAGGCGGCCCGCTGGGAGCCTTCGGCAGTGCGCGTACGCCGGACTGATCGGGTTCGGACGCTTGCCAGAGGGAGAGTTGCATGGCGGCAGTGTCGACCTGAACATTAACGCAGTCAAGCTATTCTGGTCAGTTTGATCAGTGTTAACGAGCATTTAGCCAAACGTGATCAGGGGAGTGTCAGATAATTGATAAGAGTCGGACACCCTGCGCGGTGAACACGCGCTGGCACAAAACACTAAAACAATGTAATGTTTGTGCATGATGACGTTCGGACGAGCCCAGCGCTTCGACTCGCTGTTCCGCACTGCGGAAGAACAGTCAGGCTTCTTCACGGCCGAGCAGGCCTCGGCGTCCGGCTATTCGCAGCGCCTGCTCTCGCACCACGCGCGTCATCAGCACATCACGCGCATGGGCCGCGGCATCTATCGGCTCGTTCATTTTCCGCAGCTCACTGACGCGGAGGACCTCGTCGTGCACTGGCTGTGGTCGCAGCGGCAAGGAGTCTTTAGTCACACGACTGCGCTGCAGCTACATCAGCTATCGGATGCCATGCCCGAACGCGCGACGATGACGCTTCCGGAGAGCTGGTCGAAGCGTCGGCTACGCGTTCCTGCAGACCTGCGTCTGCGCTTTGCGGAGCTTGCTTCTAGCGAGTGGGACTTCGTCCGCGGCGTGCCGGTAACCAAGCCCGCTCGCACGGTGAACGACTGCGCACTCTCATTCGTGGAACCAGATCTGGTGGGGCAAGCGGTGCGCGAGGGCCTCGAGCGAGAGCTTTTCGTTGAAGAGGACATTGCGCCCGCCCGTGCATATATGCTCGAGCAGGGCGCGTGAGCGAACCTCGCTACAAGACCGCCGAAGACTTTAGGCGGGCGCTCGAGCAGCGCCTCACGACGCAAGCGAAAGACAGCGCGCGCGGCCTCGTGCGTGAGCGGCAGGTGTTTATCTTCGAGCGCTTTCTGGCTCGTGCCGCAGCGACCGACATGGACGTGGTCGTCAAGGGTGGCATGGCGCTCGAACTGCAGACCATTCGTGCACGCAGCACGCGGGATATCGACCTGCGTGCAATGGGTGCACCTGAGCTTTTCAATGCCGCATTACTTGAGCTGGGAGCCTGCGAGCTCGGAGACTATCTGAGCTTTCGTGTCGACCCGCATGCGCGCCCCGAGCTCGACTCGATCGGTATGAAGTACCCAGGCAAGCGGTACCGCGTGCAAGCCATGCTCGCTGGAAAGCGCTACGGCGATCCGTTCGGGGTCGATGTGGCATTCGGAGAGCCGATCGTTGGCGCGCCCGCACGTCTCAAGGGGCGCGCGGACTTGTCGTTCATCGGCGTGGAGTCTCCCGAGCTTGCTGTCTACCCACGCACGACGCACATCGCGGAGAAGCTTCACGCCTATACTGTGCCGCGGCCTACCCCGAACTCGCGCGTTCGTGACCTTCCCGATATTGCGATCCTTGCGAGTATCGGGGCGATGCAAGATGTCGAGCTGCGCGACGCGCTCGAACAGACTTTTGCCCATCGTGATACACACCCGCTGCCCGGCTCGTTTCCAGCGCCGCCTGAGCGTTGGCGGATGCCGTACGCCGAGCTTGCAGAAGCCAACCGGTTGGCATGGAAAGACCTAGACGCTGTGTATGAGCATGCGCGGACGTTTATCGACCACGTGCTTAGCGGCGGTCGAGGCCGTTGGGATCCAACGACTTGGAATTGGGTCAAAAATTGAGCTGTCGCTTTGGCGCTTTGGCCGCGTCATCCAGTGGTGAAAAGCATCGCTCGCGGACGCGGTTGCCACGCGTCGCGTTGGGCGCTCTACATACACTCAAGCTGGACGAGCGGCCCTTACCGGTGGTAGACGAGATTGTCGAAAGGGCCTAAGGGTGCGGGTGTTGCGTCCCCGCTTCCGTTCCGAAATTGAGTTGCGCGAACTCAACTCCAAATGCCTCCGGAGAAGACCATGTCCTTTTGGTTACCATTGCCACTTTCCGCACTTCTCTTGGCAACAGCAGCGTGTGGCGGCGATTCAAACGATGGTGCAAATGGCAATGGCGCCATGACGCCTGAGGGTATGGCGTGCGTCCGGAATGATGCCTTAGATGAAGGGAACACAAGCGGGCGCTTTCTTGACAACGAAGATGAAACCGTGTGCGACAAAGCGACCGGGCTGACCTGGCAACAAGTCGTCCTCCAAAACCCGGTGACCTGGCAAGACGCCGACGAGTACTGCGCTGAGCTGGCTCTACCCGGAAGTGAGTGGCGCGTCCCAGCGTTTAGCGAACTCAGATCCATCGTAGATACGGATCTCCGTCCTGCTATCGATCTGACGGCCTTCCCCACCACTCCTCCCGAGCCGTTTTGGACATCGACGCTAATGGACCCGCCGTTCGACGACGAGGCTTACGCGATTGACTTTGCGGACGGCAGCGGAGGCTCTGCGTTGATAGACGAAAACTCGCTGCTGGTTCGTTGCGTTCGATAAGAAGCTACTTGAAGATGACCTCGAACTCGAGCGAAAGTCGCGTGGACAGCCCGCACCTGGCGGGTCCCGTGCGTCCCGTGCAGTCCTTGTCGGATCGAACCCCGTCGTGTACCAATACGCGGCCGGGGGTTACGAGGCCTGCCTGTAGTAGTATTTCAGTAATCCCCCTACCCGCGCGCGACATTGGATCTTACCGTTGTCGTTCGCCGGCTCCGAGCCCTTCAGAATCAACTCGTTACCAAGCCCCTGATGATTTCGCTCGCCGTGATAATGGGCGGCGTACTCGATCACGACCTGTCGCAGATGTTGCTCGCCGAGGATGACGAGCTTGTCGAGACACTCGCGCCTGATGGAGGCCACGAACCTCTCGGCGAATGCATTCAGGTTTGGACTGCTTGGGGGGAGTCGCACGGGCTGTACGCCGCTGTCCTTCAAGAGGCTGCGAAACTGGGGAGTGAAGACGGGGTCGCGGTCGAGAATCAAATGGGTCTTTCCTAGCAAGAAGCCGCTCACGGCGTCGAGCAGGTTTCGTCCGACCTGCATCACCCATTGGCCGCCGGGCTCGTGGACGATGCCTGCGATGTGCACGATTCGGGTCTTGAGCTCGATCACGAACAGGACGTGGTAGCGAACGAGTCCCGTCAGAGTGAGCACTTCAACGGTGAAGAAGTCTGTGGCGGCGATGGCGCCCCAGTGGGCGCGCAGAAAGTCGCTCCACGACATGCCCTTGGAGCGGTTGGGGGCGGGGTCGATGCCGTGCTCGGCGAGGACGCGGGCGACCGTCATGCGGCCCACGGTGAAGCCTAGGTTCTTCATCGCCCCGACGATGCGCGTGTAACCCCAGCCGGAGTTCTCGCGCGCCATGCGCAGAATGAGGTCGCGGATGTCGCCCGCCTTTCGCGGCCGGCCTGGCCCGCGTTTGGCAGAGCCGTGGTACTTGCGCGCGATGAGTTTGCGGTACCAGCGCAAAAGGGTTTCGGGCGTGACAAGCGTGCACAGCTCGTTGAGCAGCTCGCAGCTGAGTGCCTTGCCCTTGAGTGCGAGCCTGCGTCGCTGCGCGTCGGTGAGCTTGAGACGCTTGGGGCCGAGCTGCTCACGCAGCACACGGTTCTCCTCGCGCAGGTACTCGATGGCCGCGAGCTGGCGTCTGTTGACCCAGCTGCAGACGGTCATGAGCAAGAAGTTGAACGACGTTGCGGTCATGGGCGGGCACCGTAGCGCGATTGCGCGAGCCCGCGGTTCAGCTGGAGAAATGGCTAGAATTAAGCCGTGTTTTGGACGATCGAGTATTGGGACAGAACGCGGTAAGCTCGAATGGCGTCCGCTTCACAAGGGACTCGCGGACTTCACCGACGCGCACAGGTTTCGCAGCGAGCCAACGATGCATACCTCGATGCTCTCGCGGTTGTAGATGACACAACGCCTGCCTCTAAGATCTTCGACACCGTGAACCGCCGCGCGATGATTCTCGGAAGTACTAGATCAAAGCGCGGTCCAGACTCTCTGGAGGATGTAGCGGACCTCTCTGCTCGGCCACTTGATCTTCACATAGTGATATGTCGCCTTGTACTGACCTTTCCCGGTCCGCTTCTGGATTCTGGGCTCCCAGAAGTCCGCAGAGCCCGACTTCACGCCGATCTGGCTCTCCGTGTACTCGAGATGAACGAGAACCTTGCCAATCTGTATGGACTGCACCGCCCCCG
>JBKJIA010000051.1:0-3517 GCA_046598735.1 Polyangiales bacterium | reverse complement strand
CTGAAGAGCCTTCAACGAGGAAGTGCCCTCGGCCGGCTTGCCCAGTTTTTCAACGGCTTCAATCCAAGCCTCATGACCAGTCGTGATCAATGGTTGTACAGCCAATAGCTGCCCAGCGGCTTCGCGCAACTTGTCCCACGACTGGCTCTCACGGTATATCTGAATCAGCCGCAATAGAGCTGGTACATTGTCGCTCGACAATTCTGTCAGTCGTGTCAACGCGCTCAGCTCCAAATCTTTGTCACTCAACGCACGAGCGACCTTAGCCTCTAGCGCGATGCCGCCCCCCTGCTCTGCATCGTCCGGATACAATATCAAAAGACGCTCAACCGCTGTTTTGGCTTCTTTCCAATTCTCATCCGACATCAGTTGAGTCACAAGTTGCAACTGCGCCGGATAGCTGTTCGGCTTCTCAGCCAGGACCTCTTTCAACTCGGCAACCGCAGCGCGACGCGGCAAACCCTCTGAGCTGAAATCGGTGGTCGGCGAGAACTCATCGGACAGCTTCTTCACGTAGCTGGCGAAGCTCTCGTCCAACGCCACTGCATCACCGTAGCGGCGAGCAAAAGCCTCATCGATCGGCACACCCATACCGAGATCGACCAATAACTTCCGCAGCAGCGGCAACCCATGCGTATCGATCAAGTAACGCACCGCTAGGGACGATTCGAAATAGGCAAACTGCAAATGCACAGCGCTTTTGGGTTGCAAAAACGCCCCACTCAATTTTGAAAGCGGCACAAAGTCCTCGCCCTGCAGCATCTTTTTATACAACGGATTCAGTCGCTGGCCCCAGCTCGAGTTGGCTTCTAGCTCTTCGTAGACTGAAATCCCTTCGCTCAGCCAACGCGGCATCCGATTGTTTGTTTTTTGAAGCGTGATTACGTGACAGAATTCATGCCACAATACGCTTTCCCAATTCGACGGCGACTCACCCTGTGATGCCGGGCTGTTGGCCGTAATCAACTTGCCAAAACATACTCCCAGAAAGCCCGCTCCACCGGGCAAACCAAATGTGCGAATTGCAAAGTCGCTTTGCTGCGGGAAGATCTCAACGGTCACCGGTTCAGTGAGTTCCAACTCATATTTTACCGCGATCGTCTTTTTCGCCAGTCGCAGCAACTCCGCCACACGATCGCCGTAAATCTTTGCTTCACGAGCATCCATACGAATGATCAATCCATCCGCTTCGATCGTCGTGAACTTTGCAAGCCGTTCTTGGAGCGTCTTGAGATTAAAGGCCACGACGTTGTACTTATCTGCTGCTCCAACTTGATCGACAATCGACCAGCCCTCCTCGTCACGGCCGACCCGAAGAAGATCTTGGGCGAGCTGAAACTTTGCAGGCAAATAGTTGGGGTTGAGCTTCAATGCACGCCGCTGGTAATTCACTCCTTCGGCAAAGCGATAGTGTTGCGACAGTTTCTTACCGACGATGTAATCCACCGCTGGGTTCACTTGCCACTTCGCCAGCGCCGCGCTGCGATGCTCGCCTTCCTCTTTGTAATGTCCAGTCAAATGTGCCACGGCGGCTCGCAGAGCCCAAGCTTCAGGTTGATGCGGATTCACCTTTAGGACCGACTCTAAAAGCGACTCTGCCTCTTCGTAGGCCTCCGAGTCAACGTAGTGCTCGGCTTGCATCAACAGGGAATCGATGTGCTTTGGATTGAGGTCCACGGCCGCTTGTAGAAACTTTGTCGCTTTTTCTGAATCCGATGACGACCAGGCTTTAGCCAGCAAGTAATGAATCTGCGGATCCTCGGGACGCAACTCGATCGCTCGCGTTAACGATTTCACCGCCTCTTGATAATCGCTCTTGTCGATCGCCAGTTCACCGATTGCCACCAGTGCTTCGACATACTTGGGATCACTCTTCAGCGCTCGGTCGTAAAACGCATCCAGCACAACGCGAGCGTCCTCGCCGTCGGCCAAGAGAATCTTGCCGAAAGCCAACATGTTGTCGCGGTCCGAGAATCGCCACGGCGTTGCTTGAATCAGCGCCGGGATTTCATCCATCAGCTTATTGCCTTTTTCCGGTTCGCCACTGAATCGATAGGCCTGCGCCGCCAATACTCGCAGCGGAAGGCTGGTCGAGAACTTGGTTTCCACCGATTTGTAAACGTCGCGAGCCTCCTCGTAACGCCCCACGGTCATCAACGCTTGCATCAGTTGCCGTGACCAAAAATCATTCCAAATGCCTTTGTCGACTTCGCTGCGAGTCAGTTCAATGCACTCTTCATATTGACCCGCGAAGAATTTTCCACGCGCCTCAGCAAAATCAACCGCCCGCACAGCGCTGGGAAAGCAACACAGCAGAACCCCCAGTAGCATAGGCTTCCAGCCCCTCGAATTGAAACAGCGCAACGCAGTGATAGAACGCAGTTGACTGGGATTTGTGCAGAAAAAGGCCATTCGAAACATGCAACTTCATTGAAAGTACAAGAAGAAACCAGTTCCAACATAACTGGAATCCCACCGCCATGCACCTGCCCAGCAGACTATGTCCATGATTATTCGAAATTGCAAACGCCGTCTGCGGACCGGACCTTGTGAATAACCCTCAACTCGGCCCAGTGTTTCGCAGTTACAGAAAACCTGCTGCTGGCGGCATTCATCTTAGTTGTGGCTACGAGTTTAAAACTTTACCATTTGTCTGAAGCATGAATTTGTTGAAACGCTAGCCAGCGGCGAGGCTAGCACCTGCCGCTTATGTCTTGCAAACGACGAAAAGATCGGTTTTGAGTCTTTGTTTAAGATGACAGTGGGGGCCGCTGCGGAAGTTGATAGAATCCCACTTGGTGACGAATAGCAATCTCTAACATGGGTACTCAAAAATTGAGATGGGCATCGAAATTGACCTTCCGTTGATGCCGTTGGGTTTGCTTGCGGACAAAATGTACTGGGCTTTTGCGGGGGTGTTGGTCGGTTATGCGGCGCTTCTGCTGATGGTCGGTTTCGTTGCCCAGCAGAGAATCAAGAATGTCGAAGATTATGTTCTGGCTGGAAGGCAGCTTAAAACCGGCTTGGCGACGATCACGATGGTCGCGACTTGGTTCGGGGCAGAGTCGTTGATGACCACGACCGACGCAGTGGCTGAGCAGGGCTTGCGTAAAGCGATGCTCGATCCGTTCGGTATCTCTGTGTGTTTGTTAATCGCGGGCCTGTTTGTGGCCAGGCCGCTTTGGCGAATGGGCTTGATGACGATTCCAGATTTCTTTCGCAGTCGCTATGGCAAACTCGCTGAGTCGCTGAGTGCTTGTATTCTCGTGCCGAGTTATTTTGGGTGGATCGCGGCTCAGTATCTGGCGCTGGCAACGTTGCTGGATCAATTTTTTGGCGTGCCGGTATACGTTGGCGTTATCGGTGTGGCGCTGTTGGCGATGAGCTATTCGTTGATGGGGGCATGTGGTCGGTTACATGGACTGACGCGATTCAGATGGTATTAATTATTCTTGGTCTAGTGATTCTTGGGTTTGAAATTCTTTGGCATTTGGGCGATGGAAGCCTGTCACTGGGC
>JBKJIA010000037.1:0-6435 GCA_046598735.1 Polyangiales bacterium | reverse complement strand
GCGCCTCCCAGCATAACCCTATGATTAAGGCATTTTACGAACGACTGCTCCTCAAGGGTAAGGCGCCCAAGGTCGCCCTCACAGCCTGCATGCGCAAACTGCTCGTCACCCTCAACGCCATGGTTCGGAGCAACAGGTCATGGGAACTCGCCGCACAAAATGCTTGACCGGAAACACACCTGCTCTCCCACCTGCGTGGGGGGTGAGGGCGCCCGGAGCCGTCGCGCGACCGATGTGCTTGCCACCGGGGTCTGAGCGATCGTTACAAGGTATGGGGCGAAAACGTCGTGTGTTTGTCCCTCGGGTGTGGATATCGATTCTATGTGTGTTGGTGCATGGCGGCAGACGCTTTGCTGACGCATAGTGGTTCGCATGCAATCCATTCAGCGTTCCCCCTTTGCGCAGGCAAACTCCGTAAGGTTTGCGTTCGTGCTGCTCGCGGCCATGTGGGCGAGCAGTTGCGGCTACAACGAAGTCATCGAGCTCGATGAGGATGTGAAAGCGTCCTGGTCCGAGGTGCAAAATCAGTACAAGCGCCGCGCCGACCTCGTGCCTAACTTGGTGAAAATCGTGCAGGGCGCCGCCAACTTCGAGCAGCAGACACTCAAGCAAGTGGTCGAAGCACGCGCGAGTGTGGCGGGCATCAAAATCGACGCTTCTGCCATTGATGATCCCGCAAAACTTGCAGCCTTCGAAGCGGCGCAGGCCAAGTTGAGCGGTGCCTTGTCGCGCTTGCTCGTGGTGTCTGAGGCTTATCCGGACTTGAAAGCCAGCGCGTCCTTCCGCGATCTGCAGGCCCAGCTCGAAGGCACTGAGAATCGCATCACAGTGGCGCGCGGCCGTTACATCAGCTCGGTTGCCGAATACAACAAAGTCGTCTTACGCTTTCCAAGCAGCATCGGTGCTTCCATGCGCGGCAAGCGCGAGCGCCCCACCTTCCAAGGCGACGCTGCCAACGAAAAGCCGCCCGAGATTAAGTTCTGATGCCGCGAAGGCTGGCGTTCGCTGCGCTTGTGATGCCGAGGATGCTCGCGTTCGCTGCGCTCTTGCTGGTTACGCTGTCGACCAGCGCGGCGCTGTCGCTCGACGTGCCGCCGTTTCGTGCGCACGTCAACGACACAGCGGGCTTACTCAGTGCAGCAGAGCGCGAGACACTGGAAGCCAAGCTCACGGCCCACGAGGAAGCGACGGGCCAGCAGTTTGCGCTGCTGACGATCAAGAGCCTGGGCGGCGAGCCCATCGAGAACTACGGCATCGCCGTGGCCGAGAAATGGAAAGTGGGTCGCAAGCGCGAGGACGATGGTCTGATCATGCTCGTCGCAGTCGATGACCATAAGATGCGCATCGAAGTGGGGTATGGCCTTGAAGGCGATATCACCGATCTATTCTCGGCCGCGATCATTCGCGAGGTGCTGTCGCCCGCTTTCAAAGCGGGACAATACGACGCGGGCATCGACCGTTCCTTTGATATGTTGCTGCAGCGTGCGCGTGGTGAAGTCGTAAACACGCCGCGCGCCAAGCGCGTCAATAAGTTCTCGGGCTTCGTGCCGCTGTTGGTGCTCGGATTCTTCCTGTTCAGCATACTAAGGCGCGTCTTCGGCTTCGGAGGTGGGCGCTCGCGCGGTGTGTTCTTTGGCGGCATGGGCGGCGGATTCGGAGGCGGCGGTGGTGGATTTGGTGGCGGCGGCGGGTTTGGTGGCGGCGGTGGCGGCGGGTTTGGTGGCGGTGGCGCCTCGGGAGATTGGTAACCGTGTTTTCACCTCCTGAACTAGCGCGCATCGAAGCATGCATCGCGCAGATTGAAGAGCGCACGGCCGCCGAGATCGTGGTCGTGACGCGTAAGGTTAGTGATCCTTACCTCGACATCCGGCTCGGTGCGGCAGTTGCCGGCGCCTTACTCGCTTCCGCGCTGGCTCACTACGTATGGCCTGGCCTCTCGGTCGCCTCCGTACTTGCCTTAGAGCTTTTCGTGGGCAGCCTGCTGTGGATGCTTTCGAGCTTGGGCACGGTGCTGCGCCTGCTGGTGCCTTCGTCGCGTAGGCAGCTCGCGGTCGAGCGCGCCTGCGAGCTCGAGTTCTTCGAGCACGCCGTATTCGAGACCCGCGACCGCAATGGTGTACTGATCTTACTGTCTGCCCTCGAGCGGCACGTGGCTATCCTTGGAGACAAGGGCATCCACGCGCGCGTCGAGACGCAAGGCTGGGGCGAGCTGGTCAAGCACATGGTCAAAGCGATCCACGAGGGACGGGCCTGCGATGGCGTGTGCGAAGTCATCCTGCGTCTAGGCGAGACGCTGGCGCGCGATGCTCCGATCCGGTCGGGTGATACCAACGAGCTCTCCAATAGCGTGCGTCAACGCTAGAGCACCGAGGCGTTGCATCCGTCCTGAATGCAAGGCCGCCCAGTTTATCGTAGGATCCGAAGGGTAAGGTTCGCTAAGCTTAGCTTTTAGGGCTAGTCGCGTGAACCCGAGGTAGCTCCACGGTGAACACGCAGCCTTTGTCCGATAAGTTGCGAAAGCGTAAGGTGCCCCCGATCGCTGCGACGCCGCGTAAGCAGATCGCAAGCCCCAGACCCAGGCCGCTGCGGTCGGAGCCGCCTTGCGCAAAGGCATGGAACAGCGACTCCGCTCTGTCCGCGGGAATGCCGCCTCCTTCATCCTCAACTTCGATCAGCACGTGATCGGTGGTGGTGGAGCAACGCAAGGTTACGTGGCTTCCCACGGGGGTATGCTTGAAAGCATTTTGCACGAGATTCGCGATAATCGAGGCTAGGATCTGACGGTCTGCGTGGACGACGCTGGCACCACTGCCATCGCGTACCTCGATGCTCAGCCGGTTTTGGCGCGCTTTGGCCGCCATCATCGACGAAAGCTCCATTTCTTCGATCAAAGTACCTACGACAAGGTTCTCGCGCGCGATCGTGCCCGTCTGGAGGCGCACATTGGCCAGGGACCTATCCACCATGTCACGTAAGCCCGTCAAGCTTCGTCCGAGCAGCTTGCCCGTGCTGCCGCCAATGCCCACCGTTCCGCCCTTCAACACCTCGAAGGCGAGGGTGGCCGTTCCGAGCAGATTGCGCAGCTCGTGCGCGAGAACGCCGAGGTCCTCGGTCGCCCGCTGCTCTTGTTCGTCCAAAGTCGTGAGCTCGCGCTGTCGCTCGTACTCGGTGACCGCACCGGAGATCGCTTCGTCGAGGCACAGATTCAGCGCTTGGAATTCTTCGGTGGTGATCACGCTGTGCTGTTCGATCGAAAGCTCGGTGATCGTTTGGCAGGCATCCCCGTAGTCGTTGATCACTTGCGCGATGCTAAACCCCGTTTGCAAGAGCTCGCCGCCGTGTTGGCTGGCCGAAGACGCCACGTCCGCTTTGGCGCCCAGCTTCGAAAGTAAGGTCGCTACGAGCTGATCGAGAAAGAGTGGGATCCCGAACTCAAGCTCAGTCACCGTAGCCTTGGGAGCCATCCTAGCAGCCACCCGAGCGCGGCAACGCTCGATGATCTCCGTCCTATTCGTTACAACGAAATCACTTAGCATGACTCGACCCCCGCACTCGCGCTTCGCTGCGCCCATCATAAGGAGCGGACATTACCACGGGGCCGCGCGAGGTCACACCGGGTCCAAGCCGGCTGCAGGTGACTGATTCGAGTGTGCATCGTGTCCGCCGCGGGCCGCCCGCCACACTTGTGCCAATCCCGCTGTGGCGAACGGGGGAACTCTTCGGATAGTCAATCCTTTCGTTGGGTCGGCGCCGACCACCTCTTCCCGCGTGGCCTGAGGGTCGTCCTGAGCGGCGGCCTGAGCGTCGACCTGAGCGTCGTCCGGAGCGTCGGCCTGAGCGTGAGCGTGAGCGTGAGCGTGAGCGTGAGCGTGAGAGGAGCGTAAGCGGCGACGGCGACGCCAACGCGCGCAAATTCCGAAGCTCATGTCACCGTCCGAGAGCGGCACATGCCTTGCTTTTCGCCTCGTCTAACGACCAGGAGACTCATATGAATTGTTTTCTACGCAGACTTGCCATCGGCGGGTCTTTGGCAGCCAGCTTTGCACTTCTACCGGGCTGTACCGAAGACGACAAAGATAACGATCGAAAGGACGTTGGCGGCGGCGCCAACAATGGAAGCGATGGAGGGGGCAACGGTCAGAACAATGGCGAATCGAACTCCGACGGGTCCGTTCCAGGGATGGACGGTCCACCCGGTGCAGCGGTCAACTTGCATCCGCATGCGGTCGGAACCGCGAGCGCAGGCGCGGCGATATTTCGCCTGGAGACTTTTGGCAACGAGGCGTTCTGGACCGATGTCGTCAAGCTCCCCCAGGGTATCGTGGCAGCCGGTCTAACTCCCAAGCAGGCGCTCCAGGCTGGCTACAACGTCAACATCGATGCCCTCGACAAAGCGACCCAAGACGCGGTGGCCGCGGAGCTTGCGACCGACCTGTCTCCCGAGAAAGCACCGCTGCTGAATAGCGCAGCTACTACTATCAAGCTCATCAACGCGAATGCCGTCATCGGCGTCGTCGCCAAGGACACTAATGGCGACACGAAGATCGACGTGGCCAACGGTGATAAGGTAGGCGTGTCCTGCGCTTTCTGTCACGCCATTACCGATGGTGCCGCGTTCTCACTGCCGAAAGGAGGATCCATCGGAAAGGAAATCGACGGTCCCACCCCGCATAACCTGAATGTCGGTGCCACGTTTGCGTTGGCCGCGAATTCGCGCGCCCTATACCCAATCGCCCAGGTCGCCCTCACCGCGAATGGCGGCAAGACCATCGGGCGCGCTCCCGCCGGCCTGACGGAGGCCTCGACCGAGGCGGAGGTCGACGCATATTTCAACAATCCAGAATATTATCCCATCGGCATGTTCGACGATCAGCCCGACGGCACCGGCGCGCCCATGCACATTACGCCCATGTTTCGCGGGGACCTATCGGCGCCTTATGGTAGTGAGGGCGCGATCAGCAAGCTCGATAACTTCAGTAATCTGGTCTACACGGTCTTGTTCGACCTTAGAAACCTTACCACCGTTAAGGGCCGCGCTTTCATGGCCACACTGGCCGGCGCCGCGGGGACCGAGATCGTCGAAGACTACGTCAAGATCCTCACCGCCACGGGCGTGCCGCTAACGCCCAGCCTCACCACAGCGACAGAGGGCGACCCTGGCAAGGAGGAAACTCCCGTCGGCGTGCGTGTTGACAACCAGAAGCTCCTGGACATGAGCGCCTACATGGACTCGCTGCCTGCACCTGCAGGCGCTGCGGAAGAAGCGAAATCCGTGGCGCGGGGGCGTCAGCTTTTCCGCGAGAGTTGTACCTCCTGCCACAACGTCGATCAGAGCCTGTTCGTACCTTCGAAGCTTATCCCCATGGCTACGATCTTTCCGGGAGATAAGCCGGTCATGCTTGCGGAAAGGACGCCTCCTTTGAATCCGCTGCTCAACACCGTCGATAATATCTTCGACGACAAGATGGTGGTGGTGAACGCGAGCCTGCGCGGGGATATCCGCGGCATCGCGCTACCCCTGCTGCTCGACTTGGCCCGCAAACCGGTGTTTCTCCACGACAACTCCGTGGCCTCGCTGGACGACCTTTTGAGCGCGAAACGGGGCCCAACTGTACCCCATCCCTTCTACGTCGCGGATACTAAGGAACGTGCAGACATAGTGGCCTTCCTACGCTCGCTGAGCGCACCGTAAATTCTTCAAGCGAGGGCCGCCAAGTTAGCCACCGCCCTGACGAGCTGTGCGGGTTCGACGGGCTTAGACAAATGGTTTTGGAAGCCCAGGCTAAGGGCGCGCTTCACATCTTCGCCACGCACGAACGCCGTCAGCGCAAGGGCAGGGACGCGCCCTCCCTGTTCGGGAGCGAGCGCGCGTACCTTACTGATCAAGGAGTAGCCATCCTCGATTGGCATCCCGATGTCGCTTATCAACACGTGGGGCTGCACGCTTTCTAGCATGCGTATCGCCTCGGCCGCGGATGCGGCAAGGTATACCTTGGCGCCCTGTTCGCGTAGGGCTTCGGCCACCAGCATTCGCGCATCCTCTTCGTCATCTACCACGAGTAAGGTCAGATTCTCGAGCCTTGGCGTCAGGTCACGTTGGGTGGCTGGAGCCGGCGAGCTTGGCGAGCTTGGCGAGAGGGACGCTTCGGTCGGGAGCGCGGCCAACGGCAGCCGCACCGTAAACTCTGCGCCCTGTCCGAGCCCATGGCTGCGCGCACTGACAGTACCGCCGTGGGCAATGACAAGCTGCTTGACGATCGCAAGTCCAAGACCCAAGCCGCCGTGTCGACGCGTGGAGGATGCATCCCCTTGTTGAAATGGCTCGAACACCCGCGGCAGGTCTTCTGCCGCTATTCCCTCGCCCGTGTCGGTGACCGATAGACATATGTAAGATCCATCCCGACGCATTTGCACGGAGACGGCCCCGCCTTGGGG
>JBKJIA010000654.1:0-33727 GCA_046598735.1 Polyangiales bacterium | reverse complement strand
TAGACGCGCTCCAGGGGGGGGGGACCCTATCCCGTTACGCATTCGCCGAAACGAGGGCGAAGCGTGACCGGAGGGGGGGGTGAACTAACCGGCTCCCGGAAAGTGGCCAAACACGGGAGAGAACCACGTCAGCGCAGCCATATTACTCCAACAAATAGCCAAGTTCGGAGAGATCTGTGTGCAGGCAACACGGATCGAAACCTCGTCTCCGATCCTAAGCGAAATACGCGAACTACCCATGTCTCCGTCCATCCATGACCACTCACGTGACGCGGGCGCGCCCCAGGATAGTCGATACCACCACTTGGTTTGACGCCGCGAAGAGAGTTGCTTCAGCGGGGCCACGCACACGGCCCGTCCGGTCCGTGTGCAGAGACCGTAAGGTGTGCCACAAGACCGCATCTTCGACGTTGCTCACTGCTATACAGTGATATACGTTAATATCATGGCTCGACGTACTAAACTCATTACCAACCCTGCACTCGCCGTGGCGTACATCCGGGTATCGACGGATGACCAGGCACTTGGGCCCGATGCTCAGCGCGCCGCTATCAACCGTTGGGCGGGTTCGCAGGGCGTTACCATTGCCGACTGGCACGAAGACATTGGCGTGAGTGGCGGCGCTGAGATCGATCGACGCCCTGGCCTGATGGGTGCCCTGCAGGCTCTGACCTCGCATAGCGCTGGTCTGCTTGTGGTAGCTAAGCGTGATCGGCTTGCGCGTGATGTCGTGATCTCAGCCGCGGTCGAGCGACTAGCTCAGGGCAAAGGCGCACGCGTCCTGTCGGCCGATGGCTTGGGAGCGCACGAAGGCCCTGAGGGCGCGTTGATGCGCGGCTTGGTGGATCTGTTCGCTCAGTACGAGCGCGCGCTGATTCGGAGCCGCACCAAAGCTGCATTGAGCGTGAAGAAGGCCCGCGGCGAGCGCGTGGGTGATGCCCCGATAGGCTACCGCGTTGGCGACGACGGCTGCTTACTGCAGCCCTCTAGTGACGAGCAGCAATCAATCGGACGCATTCGGCAGCTGCACGGCGCCGGCATGGCACTGCGCGCAATCGCCGATGCGATGACCGAAGAAGGTTTCGCCGCGCGTGGCAAGCGCTGGCATGCCACCACCATCAGCCGCGTGCTCGAACGAAGCGCAACCTAGAAGGTCCCATGGCCAACACACCGCTTGTCGCACTCAGAATCCCCGACGACTTGGCAGTTCGTGTTGAGACTCTGCGCGCCGTCATGTTGCCAGATGCGCGTAGGAAGGACGGTAAGGTGTCGAAGACCCTGGTCATCCTCGCGGCACTGCGACGCGGACTCGACGTCCTTGAGTGTGAGAGCGGCCAAAGACCGCACAAGAAACCAAGGAAGCGATCCCTGCCACTGCGGTAGCGGGGACGCAGGGGAACTGGTGCAGCTATCACGGGGTGCGCTGTGAGGCGCAGGCGACGTGCCAAGATCGCGCTTCTTGCCGAGGACCGAAGCGCGCAATGACCAAGCGGTTTTGATTAGGGCTAAGTAGCGTTACACTGGCTTTAGTCTGCGTTGAGAGCCCCTTGGGAATGGGTACCTGGGGGCTTTCTTTATTTGGTGCCCTGACCCTTGCCACATGTACAACCCCGTGCCCTTATGCAGCCGTCATCGGAGGCAGGTCAATGCAACGATTTCTACCCTTGCCGCAGCCACGCGCGCATGCACTCCTGGGCTTGCCCTCGATATGTATGCAGGGGTTGCGGGTGCTGGAGAAACTTTGCCCTGCCCACTTGGTGGAACTGTGGCCCGGTGGATAGGCTGATCAACAGTGGTGTAGGAAGGCAATCGCTGACCCGTTCGCGAACGTAGATCGTACCTGATGTGTATAGGCAGTGATGGCCAGGACGGGCGGGCGATAACCCGGAATATCGCCGTTATGTAGAGGATCAACAGTGTGCGGATAGAGGAAGGGGAATCGCTGACCCGTCCGAAACAGCACCTATGTATAGAGGGACCGGTGAAGCCAATGTGATGTCAAACACCAGTTCATGCTGACCATTAGTCGAAGGCTCCCGGCGTTAGTGCGCCGGTCCTTCGTTCGCGTGAGCCTGACAACCTTGCGGCAGCCGGACGCTGGAAAGCCGAGTCTGCCGCCTACTGGGGTGAGGAATCAAGCTCGATCTGCCGCCCCTCATTACAGCGCGTTTATCGCGTGGAAGGCACACTTGCGCCCATTCCGGGCAGGAAGTTCAGACGCTATGGCGCTTAGAAAGAAGCCACGAAGCCGCGGCAGCGCGGATCCACGTTGGCACGGTCCGCAGGCCCAGAAGCCTCGGCACGCACCACCAAACACCAGGATCCGCGCGACGCCAATGCACACGGTCCATAAACCACACCCTCGCGGTGTCCGAATGCACCGTTAGGATGGTCCGCGCCCGTCGTCATGCCCAGGTGTGACGACGGGCTTACTATTTCTTGCCGGCCAACGGCACACCGTAGCTATCGGTTGGATACTGCCCTAGGTTTGGTTGGGCTTTCAGAAGGTTTGCGGTCGCCTCGCGTTGGTAGTCGCGACTTGCAACACGCATCGCCTCACGTTCCGACAGACCAGACTCCAGACAGATGGCCTCGCGTTCCAGCCATGAGTAGACGACAAAGCCGGTGTCGGTCTCAATGAGATCGTGTTCATCGCTCCAACGCTTGCGACGGTCCATGGCTGAGCGTGGATCCGATCGCTGGATGTGATCAACGTGATCCAGTGCCTAGCAGTGCGGAGCTAGACCAGGCTCGGACGCGCTGATGCTGTGCACAGAGCCAATGAAGTCGAGCGGGCTTCACCCCGATGGGTACGCCTCGGGGTGATCGTCGTGCGCGACATCACCTCGTAGCTCGACAACGTAACTTGCGTGGCCTAATAGGGGGAGGACTACCCATTGGTACTCGCGAGCCCCAGATCCTCTCTGGATCTAGTGGCTTCGTGCGAGCGGAGCCGTAATGCCTATGAAAACGAGATCTTCAGTTACTCGGATTGTCGCCGTCCTTTGCAGCGTGGGACTGCTGTCGTGTTCTTCACCGACCCCGGAAGCGTCAGGCGATGAGGTCGAGGATGCGGGCACCCCTTTCCCTCCCGAAGCGGCGCCAGCAGCCGACGAGACCAAAGTTTGGTCGCCGTACACCGTCGAGGAAGCAAGGGCCTTGCGAGATTCGTTTCGCTGGGAGGACACCGTAGCATTGCCTGAAGAGCCACTGGCGCAGCGATCCCCTGATGGCGCGGAGCCTGCAGCCGTGGACAAAGCTGCGCTCAATCCTATCGCGCAGATCATCTCGTCGATGGCTTCGCTCTACTACGTGCAGATCTACATCAGCAATCCCGACCAACTGCGTGAGATGGACGAGATGTTCATTCACTGGGACATGGCACCGTTGTTTGAGAGTGAGATTCCGGATGAGGAGTTGGTCATGCCTTTCGAAGGCGACCCCGTGGACGGTGGCTCTTTCGTTTATGCTTTCATGCCCGCGATTACCTATAACCTGATTCGCGCCGCTGCGTTGCTTGGGGAAGACACGTATAAGGCGATGCCCAGGCGCACGGTGCCCGCTGAGGCTCGCGCCTGGGATGGCAGCGTAAAGTGGGAATACCTTGCCGGGAGCCTCCTGGAGTACTCGCCCCCGCATACGATCCTTACTGATGCAGGCGAAACGTCGTTGCCTTCTCTACTTGATGAGGGCGTAACGCCAAACGGCGCGATCGAGAAGCGCTGGGGGCGACGGCTACGGAAGTGGGCACGCAAGACGCGTGATGGCGTACGCACCGTTGTCGACGGCGTACGCACTGGGGTTGGAAAGCTCGCGAAGGCATTCCGTCCCGAGACCTCGCTTACGTTGGTTTTGAAGGTTCCTAATCGGGCTCCGGGCTTTGGGACGCCGAAGCGCGCCTGGGAACACTACGGTTATCCCACGATTGGGCAGGACCTGGCGTTTTCCAACACGCGTGTGAACGTGAGCCAGCTGGGTGGCATTTCGTTGTTCAAGACCCGTACCAACGAAGATGGCGTAGCGAAGGTTTCGGTACCTAGAGACCGTAAGACGCACGTTTGCGTCGAAGCGGAGTCGGGAGCCGCTCGGATGGAATCCGGAATCCTTTGGCCAGTCCGACACTGCTTCAAGCGATTCTATTCTAGGGATAGCTCTCAGACAGAGACCCGGACGGTCAACGACTCAGAGTTCTTCGCGCTCGCGCAGATCATCGACGCGCGATCGTTCGCTACTCGCGCGCTCGGCCACACGCCGAAGAAGGCCACGATCCAAACCGGGAAGTTTGCCGACCTCCTTGCCGTTCAGGATGACTCCGGCAGGGAGCGCGCGTTTGTGCCTTGTCTAGAAGCAACTAAGGCCCCGGTCTCGCTGGTCAACGTGTACGCGGACGTGCTAAACGTCGTGCTTCTGGGCGCGGGCGCGGCGCTAGAGTTCGCAATGACCACGGACATCGTACTGCCGAAGGACGCGCAGACGTCGCGGCAAACGCCTGTGCATGAGTACGGACATTTCTTTTTCTGCGACTTGCTAAACCATGAGAACGGACGAACGTTCAACTACGTTTGGAGTCAGGTGATCAAGAACACCGTGCCGCCGTTCAACGACGAAAACGCGGAGATCACCTACATCAACGAGGGGTTCGCTGATTGGTTTGCAAGCCAGGTAGTGGGCGGCGTGAACTACTTTACCCTTGACGGTAACGCAACCATGGTCGCGGGCACCAGGAGCGAGGGAGATGATTCATTCTACTTTACTCCAGGGGCGCCCGCGCTTGGTTTGGCGATGGAAGAGAACGTTGGGATGCTTCCTTGCGCCACCCCTGCCGCCGCCGCTCTCCACAAGTGCCAAAAGACCAACTTTAGCGGGGACAAGCAAGGGCGTGGCGTCGCCACTTGGGCGACCCTGTTTCACGACATCATTGACCGGCAAAACCCCAGGGGAGCAAACGGAGCCGATATCATCACCGAGTTAACTAGCGACGCGGCCATGTGGAATGCGGTCGTGACCATCGACCCCGTAACGCTGAAGCGCAGTGCGAGCTTTACGCTGAAGAGTCCTGCTCCTTGGGGCACGGTTAGCGATGAGGCGTCTCAGCTCCCAGCGAACTACATGATCGATGGCATCCGCGCTTTTGCGAACAGCAATGGACAGTTTGGCACCCAGATGAGCGGGGCAAAACTGTTCAGGGGGATCGCATCGATAATGAAGAAACCTTATAACTACTCATCGGCGCAGATTTGCGAGGTGCTGATGCTCCATCGCGAGGATGGCAAGTGCCCAGTTAACTGGGTTTCGGACGACCTTGTCCCGCCGCTGATCTGATATCTCTGGCTTCGCAACGAAGGGGCACGAGTCGTGCGCATCTCCATCATTGTCATGGTTCTATCCTCGCTTCTAAACATGAGTTGCAGACTCACGTCACCACCCTGTAGTGATCAGGCTGGCAAGGGAGACACGTTACAGGTGGAGATAGTCGAGCGTTGGGATGAGAACTCAAGGTTTGCCTTTGAGGCCCGAGATCCTCAATACCCGGCAATCTGCAACCGCAACGACGTAAAGCCGGGACAACGCTTTAGGCTTGAGCTGAAGGAAGTCAGCGCGAGCAGAACCTGCACCGACCCGCTCTGCCCCGTCGACTTTCCCAGCGAAAGCGAACCGGACGAGCCCCAGCCCGCGCCTGGGTTTGACGAGCTGTGCCGTCGGACAGATCGAAAGATTCGCGTGTCCGATACGTGCGAGATCGGGCGCTACGTAAGCCTGCGGCAAACGTACCCTGGGGTTGATCCGTTTGATGAGCCGGAAGAAGGTAAGACCCCACCGGCCATTCTGGTCCTGCGGTATACCGGTCTTGAAGGTGCAGTGGACCTGGTGTGCGACTCTCCTGCGAGTCTCTTCCCTCCCGATGCCGAAGCTTCCCCGGGCGTATTCGTATGTACGGACTACTGGGTAGTCCGTGTCAAGAAAGGTAAGACTCCATGACCACTAGAGTATCGCGGTTCGCAGTTGTAATCGCACTCGCCACGGGATGCCACGAGTCACCGCAGTCAGAACCCCGTCGGAACGACACCAATGGGGCGATAACCAGTGATGCTGCCGTTCAGGGTGACTCGTCTCAGGGTGACTCGTCTCAGGGTGACTCGTCGATTCCGCGGACGGACGCCAACGCTAGCCCGGATGCCATGCGACCGTACCAGGACGGCGGCGCGCCAATCTCAGATAGCGGGAAGACGCAAGGGGACAGTTCCACGCCGGGTGATAGTTCCACGCCCGGTAACCTCTTGGGCGAGGTTCGCAAAAGACTCGATCAATGCGGAATCCTAAGCGCCTCGCGCAACGTCGACATCGGCACGATCGTCGATGAATTCGATCGATGTACAGCGGCATGCGTCGTTGCAGGCCGTTGCGATGACGTCCGAAGCGCCTACTGCAAGAATCCGTCTTCGATTGCCATGGGCCCTGTTATCGACTGCTCGGAGAAATGCAGCGTGACACCCGCGGACGGCTTCAAGTGCACCGACGGCTCGACCATTCCCCATGCATTCACCTGCGACTTGAACAAGGACTGCCCCAAGGGCGAAGACGAAAAGAATTGCGGCACCTTTACGTGCGATGACGGCGAGATACTCGCCTCGCGAGAGATCAAGTGCGACGGGGTTATCGACTGCGGCGATGAGTCCGATGAGCCAGGCTGCCCATTGCCTGCCTGTAGGAAGCAGTGAAGCTGCTTCCCGGCGTGATCAAGCGCGTGTAACCTGCACGCAGGTCACGAGTCGAGGTCTCGGAGGATAGTCCTTCGGGGCCTTTTTTATTTCGCGGCAGGGCTTAGCCGGCATCAACACTCAGGCGCAACGAGCATAGCTACGACCTTGCCGTCTATGCGGACGATCAAGTCCGAAGGCACGAAGCCGCCACCGTCGTACCAGTCGTAAGTAACGGCTCGATATCGTGGGTGAGGGAATCGTGGGCGCTCTCGGGCCGGGTGGCTGAGGGCAATAGGCGGATTGATTTAGGCTTCATGCCGTGGGTATCGGCGTTGAGCGCGAGAGGTTGCTACTCAGGTGGGCTCACGGTCGCCTAACGTATACCCGCACACAAACCATGACTATGTAGTCACGTTTTTACTTGCGCGCATTTTCGCCGCGATCCATGGCTCTAAAAGGCCTGTGTGGGGAGCTGAAGGAGCACATGCGAGCAAACGATGTAAAGGCAACGTGCCCGACCTGCGGTGGACCGGTCGGGAGTTCGAACGTCAGTTCGCCCAGTGACGACACCGCTGTTCGGACGAAAGTCCATCCCTACGTGAACAGTTGGCTAAAGGGGCCAGCCCACGAATTTGCCGATGAACGCCAACTGCATCTCAAGGAGCCGATGGGGGTCGTTCCTGGCTGGGACCTGCATTGGGCGCATACGCAGCACCGCGGCAGGGGCATCGTCGTCTACCAGCATCTCGGACAACGTCAGGTGGAGTTCATCCGCATCACGGACGGCGACTGGCAAGACGACTTTCTAGACCGCTAGCCCTGGTGCCCCAGACTGAGGGCAGGCTTTCATCGCTGGGGCCGCCGGGGCATCATTGAACGAGGGCCGAATGCTCAGACTACTGATTCCGATAACTGTCACCGCGCTCATGTGGTTTGCTGCAGCCACTCCTGCGCACAGCCAGGGGATTTTCTCGGGTTTGCAACTCCTTCAGCAGTGCGCCGACCCTGTGCCGGGCGAAGACAAAATGGATGCTCTCCGCAACGTGTCGGTCTGGGCAAATTGTAGGGGTTTCGTCGTGGGCAGCGCGGCGATGCTGTCGGTTGCGTCGTCGAAGGAGTACTGCCCGCCGGCCGAGATGTTGGACGAGCAAGTGGTTCGCGTCGTAATGAAATGGCTGGAAGAGAATCCTCGCGAGATGCATCAGCATGCGGCCGTCGCCGTACGCCAAGCGCTCACTCAAGCATTCCCGTGCCAAAAGATTCAACCGACATCCGCGAAACGGGCGTCGGCCTCCAAGCCGTAGCGCTGTACTCGGAGACTTTGGAGTGGCGTAGGAGTGGCATGACAGAACGGGGTGGCTCGGTACAGCCTGGTACGTGGTGGGACCGACAAACGACACAAGCCCCCGTATTTACGTCACTATTCGCGAAATACTCAATGAGTACCCAAACTTAGCAAAACCGGCCCCACCGAGTTCGACTCTCGGCGCCTCCACTAACTTGGCCTGGTTGTTACTGAGGGAAGTCCAAGACTCAGCGACCAGGCTGGAAACTGAAGTAAGCGGTGAAGTGAGGCCCGGGCTATTTGGCTCGGGCCTTTCTTCATTTACGGCGCGGCGAACTAGAGGGCGCAAGCGGTTTGGAAGCCAGCCTTGGGCGGGTCTGCAATCACGGCGCTGCTTCCGTGGGCGGTTCGCCCGTGGCGGTCTTCCAGCGAGAGCCTGAGCTCAACGCGCTGACCTGCCGCGCATTCTGGGGCGAGCACACGCGCGGGCCAACCCACGAACTCCACCCATTCATCAGTGGGGCCGGCCTCGGCGCCCAGATCCGCGCTACCGGGTATCGAAGTGAAGTCGAGCAGCAGCTCGCTCTTCGCGGTCGGTGCCGGCTCGGTCGGGATGACCTCGAGCACCATACGGATGCCGTCGGGATCAAGGCCTTGGGCGCGCATGCTCAGCCAGACGTGATGACCACCCTGCGTCCCGGCGTGCAGCTCAAGGTGATCGCCCGACCGTAAGGTCTCAAACTCCGCTTCACCGGTACCGATCACGAGCTGAGTCTCGATGGGCTTGACTGCACGGTCATTGCCGCATGCGCCCGTGATCAGCAGCGCGCAAACGAGAGGTCGGACAACGATAGGCAACGTTAGCGACACGGGTGCGGCTTACGCCTTTGCAAGCCTGCGCGCACGGCGACGGCGCAGCCCTCCGCCGAGGAGGAGCCCTGCCAGCCCAAACAGCGACCATGCGCGTCCAACGCCCAGTCCGACCGCAGGCACGCTGCATGCTCCGCCGCCGCTCTTGACTTCGATGATGCGCACCTCGCGGCCAATCGGAAGGTCGCGCGGCTTCAGCCGACCCTTGTAGAAGCTCGCAGGAATGGGCTCACTGGGCTCGACGCACTTCATCCCGCCGGCACCACTCGCAGCCTGGGTCACCTTGGCCACGTAGCCTTGTTCGCACTCGCAGGTAGGCGTCATGTTCATGGCCACGCAAGTGCCGTGGCCACCACAGGAAAAGCCCGCGCACGGGTCAGGCAATGCCGTGCCTGCAGTGTCCTTGTCGCCAGGATTGATGAAGGACAGTTGCTGGTCGATGCAGGCGACCTCTGAAAGGTAAGATCCGTCCGCCGCAGGCACAGAGCGCGCGGTGAGGCCGGGAGCACAGGCGCAGGAGGCGACCTTGTTCCCGTTGTCGTCGTCCACGCTGCGACATAAGCCCAATGCGCCACACGGGTTAAACTCGCAGGGGCTTACTCTTTCATTGATATAGGCGGTGTCGCATAGCTCCTTGACATAGGGGAGCTCGCGCAACGCTGCCACGTCGCCCTTGACCGAGCGCTTGAAGCCTGGATCGTAGGTCATCTCCTCAGGCGAGAGGCGAGTATACAGGCGCGTCATGTAAGCCTTGCCTGCTATCAGCGCCGTGAGCGCCTCTTGCGCCTTGAAACGCTCGTCGCTGGGGTCCAGTGGTTGGGAGCTGATGAGACTGCGCAGCGACTTGGTCGAGCCCGCTTGCTCGACCACCCAGGCCTTACCATCATGGTCATCGGCCGCGCGTGCCACGAGCGCTTTCCAGTTGTTACGCGCGCCATAGCCTTCCCAACGAAGCTTACTGTTGTCGATTTCCACCTCGACGCCCGGCTGCATCGGCTCGTAGCGCTGATTGGCAAAGATCCAGGTTACGATGCCCATCTCAGGCAGCGCCGCGATGCTGGTCAGACGCAACGGAATGTTCGGCGAGTCGCCCGGCACGCGCAGACGAAATGGCGCGATCTCGCTCACGTCGGCCTTGTCGGTCAACTTGAGCGCGAGCAGCTTCATCTTCTCGGCCGTGTACAGCTTGACGTACTCGTTCATCGCGCCGGAAATGCGGTAGCCCTCTGTCTGCAACCAGTCGCTGGCGGCTTTCGCGTCGTCGGACCCAATCACTGCCACATCGTAAGGTCCGACCGTCTCACGGATGTAGACCGTGACCGGCCCGTCGGGCGCAGCGCCCGCATCTGCGGAACTGCTTCCGGCGCTGCCGCCGTTGGCTCCATCCTCAAAGGAGTAATTCTGACAGTCTGGATGCATCCGGAACGTCGGCCCGGTGCCAGTGTCGAGTGCCATCATCGCCAGCTCGGGGAACGTATCGAGCTTGTCGGGATCCGGCACCTGCGCCAGCGGCAGAACCCAGGCGAAATCTTGCGAGTTGCCCTGGTAGGCGATCTGAACGATCATGTCGGTGGTGCCGTCGTCGTTGATCGCGAAAATGATGCGTTCACTCGCTTGGTCGACCGGTGATTGGCTGCAAAAAAAGCCTCCACAGGCCAGTGCGACGCTCGGCGTCCACAGCGCTGCTGCCAAGACTCCGCTCGTGATCAGTTTAGAGATGTGCATTGAGGTCTCCTTGCCAGGGCCACGTAACGCATGCTCCGTGCCATCCGACGATTTGCGCAGAAAACAGGCCTGCGAGTTGAAAAGTAAGGTCAACGCTGCGCCAAACTCGGTCGTTCACTAGGTGAGTCGGCGCCGGAAGTTGTGCCGGTCTGAGTCACCCCCCTCACGAGTAGCGATGTAATATCGGTGCCCGACGACTGGCACGGGGCGTGCTGTCATTGCTGACTGTCCGACCACAAAGAGGATATGAACCAATGCATTTGCTGGAGCTCCAAATGACTCGGTATAAGAGTTCCCTAGCCTGCAAGTCGCATCTACTGCTCGCATGGTTGATCGTGTGCGCAAGCTGCAACGCTCCCTCTTCGCAAGTCAGTGGACACGACGATCCGAGCAAACCGTGGCGCGTGGTCGCAAGCGCGCTCGACGAAGCCGTACTATCCGTGGGTGGCTCCGCCGCGAACGATGTATGGGCCGTCGGTGCCGATCGCGGCAAGGGCCCCCTGGCCCTCCACTGGAACGGCACGGGGTGGGAACGACGCATCACCGGCACGCGCGGGGACCTGTGGTGGGTGCACGGCTTTGCGGATGGTACGGCGCTGTTCGGCGGTGGGGCAGGCACCCTACTGCGCTGGAACGGTAAGGCCTTCGAGCCAATGCCCACACCCGGTTTGGCGCGTCATACCATCTTCGGAGTGTGGGGTGCCGACCCGGACGATGTGTATGCGGTCGGCAGCATTTCGGGCCGCGATGGCTTCATCTGGCATTTCGATGGAGAGTCCTGGCAGACCGTCCTCTTGCCCACGGACTTTCCTGCTGACGAGCACGGCGAGCAGGTAGGTCTATTCAAGGTGTGGGGCAATGCCCAGGCCGTCTACGCTGTGGGCGCGCACGGGTTGCTCTTGCGTGGCGACGCCAAGCACGGCTTTGAGGTGATTCCGACGGGCCAGGCGGGCCCTTTGTATACCGTGTACGGCGATGGCGAAAAGGTATACACGGTCGGCGGAGACCTGCAGGGCGTGGTGCTTGAGCTAGACGAGCAAGGTAAGCCTGTGAACGTCTCCCCGGCCGCTTCGCCGATCATCCAGGGCGTGTGTGTTGGACAAGACGGTGAGGTCGTAGCGTCGGGGGCGCTTGGGCGAATCTACGAGCACACCCAGAAAGGCTTTCGCGAGGTCGACACAGACCTTATGCTCGAGGTGCAGACACTGCATGCGGTCTGGTTCGATCCAGAAGGTAATGTGTGGGCGGCCGGTGGGAACGCGCTTTCCGGTCTGGACCAGGGCGCGATCGTGCGACGGGGCGCAGCGATCCAAGGCTACCAACCGCCCCAGCTCGACCCGGTGGATCCGCAGGCCGCGGTATGCCCCGAGTCAGCGCTGGATCCGGCTGCGGATAAGTCGATCGCGCGTCGCTGGAACGAGCAGATTCTGTCGGCCATTCGTCGCGACCTGCCGCGACCAACGGTGCACGCACGCAACCTCTACCACCTCTCCGCCGCAATGTGGGATGCCTGGGCTGCCTTCGACGCGCAGGCCCATGGCCTGTTCGTTGCGGAGAAGCTGAGTGCGGAGGACGTGGAAACCGCACGCGCCGAAGCGATAAGCTACGCAGCGTACGGTGTGCTCAAGCATCGCTACCAGGATGCGGTCGGCGGACCTGAGTCTTTGGCCTGTCTGCAAGCACTCATGGCCAAGCTCGAATACGACATCAGTGACAGCAATCCGCACGGAAGCACAGCGCGCGCCTTGGGCAATCGCATCGCGCAGACCATCCTTACAGCGAGTGCCGAGGATGGCTCGAATGAGGCCAACAACTACAAAGACACGACGGGGTACATGTCTTCGAACATACCGCTCGTGATCGAATCGGTCGGTACACTGGCTCAGGATCCGGCCGCTTGGCAGCCGCTCAATCTTGCCCAGGCTGAGACGCAAAACGGCATCATTAGTGCCGCGGGCATCCAAGGTTATATCGGCGCACAGTGGAATGCCGTGACTCCCTTTGCCATGACGCGAGTGGATCCCAATGCGCTCTTTCACGATCCCGGTCCTGCGCCGGAGCTTGGTGAAGCGCTGCGCGCGTGGACCGCGCAGGTTATTCAGGCTTCAGCCGCGCTTGATGCCCTAGACGGGGTGACGATCGACATCTCGCCCGGCGCCTACGGTAACAATTCTCTCGGCAGCAATGATGGTAAGGGGCACGCACTCAACCCAGTTACGGGTAAGCCCTACGCACCACAGGTCGTAGTGCGTGGTGATTTCACCCGTGCGCTGGCGGAGTTTTGGGCCGACGGCCCCAAGTCCGAGACACCTCCCGGCCATTGGAACGTGCTTGCGAATGTCGTGGCAGACGCGCCCGGCTTCTTGCGTCAATGGCGCGGACGGGGGGAGCCGCTCGATGCCTTGAGCTGGGATGTTCACCTATATCTGGCGCTCAATGGCGCCGTGCACGACGCAGCGATTACGGCGTGGGGCATCAAGCGCAAATACGCAACGTCGCGCCCCGTCACATTGATTCGATATATGGCGGGCCTTGGTCAATCGAGCGACGCTCAGGGCCCTTCTTATGATCCGGGAGGTCTACCTCTGATCCCGGGCGTGATCGAAGTCATCACGAAAAAAAGCGCTGTCGCGGGCGAACGACATGCGCATCTGGCCCGCCACATCGGCGAAATCGCAGTGCGCTCCTATCGCGGAGAGCCAGCCGATCGTGTCCATGAGGTAGGAGGAGTCGGTTGGATGCGCGCGCTCGAATGGACACCTTACCAACGGCGCACGTTCGTCACGCCTGCGTTTCCAGGCTTTGTATCTGGACACAGTACCTTTAGTCGCGCCGCAGCTGAAGTGTTGACCGTCGCGACTGGTAGTCCCTATTTCCCTGGCGGACTAGCGGAGTTCGTCGCGAAGCAAGACGCATTTCTAGCGTTCGAGCGCGGGCCCTCCCAGGAGGTACGTCTGCAATGGGCAACTTTCTATGACGCGGCCGATCAAGCCGGACAGTCGCGCATCTACGGAGGCATCCACATCGAGGCCGATGACTTCGTAGGCCGCACCCTCGGCAGGCAGGTGGGCATGGACGCCGTTGCCCAGGCCGAGACGCTGTTCTGACGGCAAAACTTGCGGAGCGTGGCGTACACGGTGCTCTGGGGATTCGCGGGAAAAGGACATCCTACGCAAAGCGCCCCAGCGCATTAGAAGTCGCGCGCGAGCACTTCTTCGATGTTGCGCTCTGCGAGGGCGGCCGTGGTAAACGCGGGATTCGCGCAGCCGGTGAAGCCGGGAATCATGGCGCTGTCATTCACGTACAGGCCCTCATAGCCCTTGACGCGCCCGAAGAAGTCGCAGGCCTTACCCAGCACTGCCCCACCCAGGGGATGAAACACCGCGTCGTCCTTGTATCCCTTCGGCCCGCCGAGCAGGGAGCTCGTGACGCCACCATTGGCACGGTTCAGTTGGTCCATGGTGTAGAGCATCGCGCGATTGACCCGCTCCTGATCATTGAACAGACGGGGCCAACGCAGCTCCACGCGGTCGCGCCAAGCGTCATAGTAGAACTCGCCGCGGGTGTTGTGAATGCCGATTCCGAAGTAGAGCAGGTAATGTAAGTCGAGCCCTAAAGGTAGCTGGGGATGCTCAATGTAAAGCGGTGAGATGGGATTGTCGTAGAACTTGATCGCCGAGGAAGGTGGCCCACCCTGCCACTGTCCCGTCGACTCCGCGAGCAGCGTGCGCAGTGCGTACACGTTACCGTTGTTCGCCCAACCCTTACCGACCTCCTCGTTGAGACGTGTAAGGGTATTCGTGGCGCGGGCTTTGACGAGCAGACTGCTGGTGCCAATCGACCCAGCGGCGAGGAAGAGCTTGTTGCAGACATAATTCTCACGGGCGACGACGCGCCCTCGCTCGTCGATCTGCTCGACTTCGATCGCGTAGCGCCCATCGTCGGTGGTGCCGATGTTCTTGACCTGACGCAAAGTTCGGGCTTCGAACATACCTGTGGCCTCGGCCTCCGCCAGGTAGGTAGTATCTACGCTGCGCTTGGCGCCGCTTTCCACGCCGTAAATGGCCTCGCCATGAATGGCAGAGGGGCGGACCTTACCCTCGATCTCGGCACGTACGATGTCCCAGTCGGTGGCCGTGCGAATGCGGTCGACTTCGATGCCCGCGTTACGGCAGTGAGACTCCATGACGCGGTAATGCCGATAGTATTCGGTGGAAAGGACGTCTTCCGGCACCGAGCTAATGCCCATGGTGGCATCGACCTGTGCGTAGTGGCGTTGCAGGGCGTCGTAGGACACTTCCTGCGGGAAGACCTGCTCGAACAACTGCTTGGGTGGCTTGACGAATAGGCCACCATATACGATCGATCCACCCCCGTAGGCGGCTCCTGTGATCACCCGAAGATGGCCGAAATCGCGGCCCTCGAGCACGCCGGTATAGCGGCGGATGGGCAAAGGTGGACTTAGTGGCACCACGGTGGTGTTGCTTAGCCAGGTCGAACGCCCATCAGGGTAAATATAAGGAGAAAAGGTGTCACTCTGTGCACTCCGAACCCATCGACGTCCCTTTTCGAGCAGTAACGTCTGCACGCCCGCTTGCGCCAAGCGAAGCGCCGTGACCGCCCCGCCAAATCCGCTTCCGATGACGATCGCCTCGCTCTCGATGGGATTTGACAGGCCGCCCACGGTCCCTGCGCGCGCCTTCTGCGACGTCCACACGAAGGGCGCTGCAACCGTGCTAGCGGCTGCCAGCGTTCCTAACTTGACCAGCTCGCGCCTGCTCAAGCGGCCGTTCGACGTGGGGGGACGGCGTCTACCAAACTTATCTTTGTCACTCATGCCCGCAAACTAAGCACCAGATGCAGGACCGGAAAAGGAACAATCGTCATCGGACACAGAAGCGAAATGAATGGGACGGCTTGCACAGTTAAAACCGCAACCTCGGAAGCCTCAGTCGAGGCTAATCGGTGCAAGATTTCCTCAGTGTGCGCGCAGAGGCGCAGGACTTGTGATGATGAATGCCACGTTTGGTGGGGCTCCCACGGGTTTAGATCTTACGTTTAAGTCTGCGCCGCGTCGCAGCGAGCGCTGCGGCACCGAACAGCCAAACCCACGATGGCGCCGTGTCACGGCCCGGCAGCGCGCTGCAGCCCTCATCGTCCGCGCGCGGCTTGGGCCGACACAGACCGAGCGCTGCATCTTCTGCGACCAAGCCGCGCTCACATTTCTCGGCGCAGTCATCGTCGCTCTGACAGACAGGGACGCAAACGCCTGCCTCGCTGGAGGCGCGACAGCGCAAGCCATCGGCACAAGCGGGGATGGCGGCGGATGGATCGCAGGACTCGCCATCCTCCTTCCCGTCGGAGGGGGTGCAGCGCGTGGTGTCATCTGCGGCTGGCACGCAGCTTTCGCCCATCGCGCAGGCGCCACCGAGCGGAGTGCAATGGTCGGGCGGATAACAGGCGACGAACGCGTCACTGCACTTGTCTTGCGCGCAAGCCTTCAGGGCCTCGCCGGTCTCAGCGTCGCATTGCTTCTGGCGACAAGCGTTGAGCGCCGGCTGCAGGGCTTGTGCTTCGATGGTGCCGGCGAGCAGACACGCCTTCTTACATTTCTTATCCTTGCAGCCAAGCACACAGGCATCGACCGCATTGCAAAAGTCCGGGCCCGCGGTCTCTTCGCAAATCGATCGCTGCGCTGCGCACGCGCTGTCGGTGCATGCATCGGCCTCGGCGCCTACCTTCTCTTCGCACTCCTTGCTCCAGCAGGTGAACAGGGCTGCGATGCGGCTCTGCGCCTCGGGTGAAGCGGACTGCAGGCAGGCCTGACTGCAAGATCCATCCTCGCCGTTGTCGCAGTCCTTCAGTACGCAGTTCAGCGCCTTCCCGCAGCTGTCTCCCTTGCAAAGCGCGTCGTCGCAAACACCATTTTCGCCGCAGGCTTGTGCGCACTCGCAGCGCGACAGATCGTCATTGCAACGCGGAAACGCGTCACCGATGGTCTGCGCGATCCAATCTGCGAACACGTCGATGCGAGTATGGTTACTACCCGCTTCGGTGCATGGATCGCAGTCTGCGCCCACGCAGCCATTACCCGTCGACACGACGCTGATCACGCGCGTCTCGTCGCCGAAATCACTCAGGCCCGGCCCGCCGGAATCTCCGAAGCACACGCCCGTGCCTTCGTACTTGAGGCTGTAAGTGAGCGCGTCCACGCGATCGATCTTCACCGACGTGCGTCGCTTGCTGCCCGCGCCGGCCGCCTGCTGCTTGGGAGCCGACGTCGCACCGTAGCCTACGAACGTCACCCTGCGCCCGCTGTCGTTGTCGAGGGAATCGCGATTGTAAGGGTAAGGTTTGGCTACCTTTGCCGGCACAGGTGTCCTCAGGTGGACGAGGCCGATGTCATAGAGCACGGCCCCTGGATTGGTGTCTGCCGTGTAGCGTGGATGGTAGATAAGCTCGTCGGCGGGGTAGACCGTCCCCCCGAGGCCATTGCCATCCTGCCCGACATAGAAGGCGACGACATTCGCCGTCTGATCTTTGACGCAATGGGCAGCCGTCACGACCCAGTCGGGCGCAATCAGCGTGCCGGTGCAGAATGCCGAGCGAAACCCAAACAGGCTCTGCACGAGCGAACCCACGCCGGGGTAACCGGACTCAGCCTTACCATTGACGATCGGTAACGTCTGAAGCGCGGGAACATCAGCCTGTTTTGCGCTTGGGCTCGTACATCCTGAGCTGAGCCCGAGTGACGCGGTGATTATGGCGCTGACAAGCGAAGGGCGTATCTTCATCCGTCGTGAGTCGCACAGTTCAGCGGCGCAACCAAAGGCTGTAAATGTTGTGAGACAAAGATGATTCTGGTGAAGCTCACGCAATAAGCGCGCGTGAAGCCTCGTCGCGTCACGCCTGGCCGAATCTTGAAGTGGCAGAGCAATTGCTGCTTTGAATGGACGACGCCGCGGCAGCTCATGGCGGTCGCAACAAGATCGCAGCGCGACGCACTACACTGGCGCCCCATGAATGAAAAAAGTGGTCGAGAGAGCATGCTCGGCGACGCGCCGAACCGCATTGGCAGGTTCATCCTCACCTACCATTCCTTCTTGTCGACCTTTGTGATCGGCGTCGCGGGCTTGGTGGCCACGTCGATTTGGCAGTATCGGCAAGCCGAGACGCAGGAGCGCAATGCGACCTCCCAGCAGCGGATCGCAGCCGAGCAGGCCGCGAACGACTGGCGCATCGAGCGGGCCGAGATCCTATCGAAGAACCTGTCTGTGCTTTCTTCCGCGGGACCGGAGACGGTGGAGCAGCGCTACGGAGTGCTGCTTTCGCTCACCCGCGGCAACATCATCGACCCCGAGCTCACCGTTTCCTACGCACTCGAGCTTGGCAAAGACAACCCTCTGTACATGAAGTCGGTGCTGAGCAGCACACCTGAGAAGAGTTACGCGCGGCTGGCCACGGCTTTCGAGGTGCCCTGCGAACAGCGGTTTGGAACCACGCGCGACGTCGCCATATGCCCTTCCGCAGGCCACGTGCAGCGCTCGCTCGCCCTGGCCGATTTGTTCGCGGAGGACATCGACGCAACGCGGCCGGCGGGGCGTGAAGGGCCCACGGACATGCTCAGGGATGAGCGCATCGTTCAATCGATGTTGCTCAAATTGGCCGCGCTGTTCAGTCACCATTTGATCGATCTGTACGAACGGCGTCAGTGGGCGGAGGTCGAGCGCTTCGAAGCGATTTCCCCGGGTGCGCGTTTGGTCAGTGCACTCGTGCTTGGGCCGAGCCAGCCGAACTCGTTCGTGGCGGCCAGCGAAGTCGAAGAAGTCGAGCGCTTCCACAAGAAGCGCACGGACTGGGTGCAGCAGTACTTGCTCGACAACGCCTGCAATGGTGACTGCAAGGGGCGCATCGTGGAGATGATCCTGACCTCATTCGCCGAGGCCAACGGTAACTACGATGCAGCGCTGCGCGAGATGTTCGATCGACCGCGAGGTGAGGTTGGCATGGCACTGGCGCGTTTGCATTCGCGGCTCTTGCAGTGCCAGGTCGCGGGCGACGACGCCATGGCCTTACGGGATAAGGTACTGGTGCCTGCGTTGGTCGATTCGGTGAAGAGGCGCAGTCGAGAGCATCAAACCTTACTCGAAGACATCCTCAGTCTACTATCGCTGACGCCGGATCCGCCCTACGCGAAACCGGAGGATCAACCACTGCGTACCGCGTGGAGCGATGCCTTGGCCTTAGCGCGCAACGCGGAGCCAGCACTGTATGACGCGGCGTTTACCGAGCGCCGAACCTCTGTACAGATCACCCGGAAGAACCCACCAGACAAGCTCAAGCGTTCGATCTTTTGCACGGCTGAAGAAGTCTCGTTGGCCGACGTAGCCATCGAAGAGTAGTGGGAGGCCTCTCGAATGAGTGAGCACAGGAGCTGCGCGAAAATCCGTTGCCAGGTACACTTATGAGTATGCTCCACCCTCACGAAGCCATCGCGCAGAGCTGGCTTGACGCCTTCAACGCCGGGGACGTAACTCGACTGGTGTCGCTCTACGCAGAGGACTGTACCCACACCTCGCCTAAGATCCGCGCGCTCCACCCGGAGACAGGCGGGCAGCTCTGCGGGCAGGCGGCGCTCACCACCTGGTGGGCGGACGCGCTCGGCCGGCTACCCGGCCTGCGTTACGAAAAGACCACCATCACCGCAGACGACAACAGAGTGTTCCTGGAGTACATGCGGCAAGCACCGGACGGCCCGCCGATGCCAGTGGCCGAGGTCTTCGACATCCGCGCAGGCAAGATTTCCGCGTCGCGTGTGTACCACGGCTGATCAGGGGGTGTGTCCCACGAACTTGGCAGCTAAGGCTCGATGCCTGCGAGCGCCAGTTGTGCCGAGACACGCGAGGATAGGCGGCGATCTAAGGTGACGCGTCGAACACGGTCGACATCAAGCCCTCTAGCAATCGTGCCTCTGCGGCCGAGAAGGCAGACAAGAACGGCGAATCGATATCCAGCACCGCGATCAGCTGTCCCTGTCTCATTACGGGCACTACGATCTCGGATCGACTGCGTCCGTCGCAGGCGATGTGGTCGGGAAACGCATGAACGTCGTCTACCAACTGCGTGCTGCATGTGCGCGCGGCGGCACCGCAGACGCCACGCGAGAAGTCGATGCGTAGGCATCCCAAACTCCCTTGGTATGGGCCAACGGCCAGGGTGCTTGGGCCGATGCGTCGATAGAATCCGCACCAGTTCGCCTGCACCAAGACTTCCCAGAGGAGACAAGCCAGCGTTGACTGGACCGCCACCAAGTCGGCCTCTTCGGCCACGGTTGCGAGCATGACAGGAATGGCTTCAGCGAGTCGCGTTTCTCGGGCCGAAGGAGAAAGCAGCGTTTCGCGCGGGAGCGACGGAGCAACAAACCCAACAGTCATAGCCCTGCGTAGCACGTGCCGGTTGCGGGGTTTCAGTTACGCGCGGACTGCAGTCGTTTTGCCCGGCTATCGTGGGTGCCGCTGTTTGGCTCATTTTTTGAAATATTCTCGCTGCCTAGCCGTAGGGACTCAGGTAGCCGGGCCACAAGGGTTGTGACGCCGCACAATCAGGAGATAGCCGCGATGCTTAGGACGCGCTTGGTCTCTTACGTCCTCAGTCTGACCGCGCTCTGGGTAGCCATGCCTAGCGCAGCACAAGAAGTCGTTGCGCCTCCGCCTGCGCCCGTCGCGGCACAACCGATCATCCCGCCTCCGCCTGTACCGTGCATGCCCACGCCGCCTGTGGTCCCGCCTGCTCCGCCACCCCCGGCAACGCCCACAACGACTCCGGCGCCGCCTGCCTCGACTCGCGTTCCGGTGCTGTTCGAGAGCAGCCCGCTGGGCGCCAAGGTGATGCTCAACGGCGAGCGTGTGTGCGTTACACCCTGCCGCCTGCTCGTGGACCCAGGAGTGCACCACGTGTCCATGCAGCTCGAATATCACGTCCCAAAGAGCGAACGGGTCACGCTAGCAGCCGACAGCGCCGTGAGCTTCGCGCTCGCCAAGAAACCTTACCATTTTTTCTTGATGAACGACCTCTCCGACTTTGGCACCGTCCTGACCACCGCCTTCGATCCTTCCGACGCGAGGTATCGATTCATCACGGTCCTCGATGGTGCGCACTTCGCAGGTCTCTCGTCCGCGTTCGATTCTGGTATCTCCGGCGGCGTGTTCTCGTATCGCCACAGCCCGCGTGGTTCCTCGTGGTCCATTTTCGGCTTCGGCCCCAGCTTGCGGATCGGCCGCCTGATCGCCACAAGCCACGTGGAGCTCTTGTCGTTTCGCCACGACGCGCCCGAATCGGTGCCCAAAGGTTGGCGTCCTGGGCTGACATCCAGGCTCCAGTTACCCCTCCTCACAGTGCGAGAGGGAAGGAGCTGGGCCACCCTCTTACCTGTGCCAACCGTGGGCGTCGACGTATGGGCAGACCGGGAGTTAAACCACGACGAGACCGCGTTCTGGGTCGGCCTAGCTTGGCTGCCAGGCACGGACTACTAATATGCATGAGCTGCTTGCATGGGTGAAGCCGTAGCTCCCCCGATGTGCGGCAAGGGGTGGACTAAGCTCCCTACTCAACCTTAGTCTTGGCCGACAGACGACTTGCGGTCTTGGATGGCGCCTCAGCCTCCATTGGTCCGTCAGGGTTGCCGCCTTCACGGGCGTGCTCGACAGCGTCCATCCGCGAACGCTTCTTCTCGCCGCGCTCGCGCGTGCATTTGAATGGTTCATCGACAGCCACGGCCCCGTTGCCCACGCCAATTTTGTCCGATTTGAACAAGGAAACCGCATTCAGCGCCACCAATGCCGACGTTGCAGCAGGTCCAAAGGCGTCGACCGTCAACTGCACCTTCTCGCGGCGCTCAGGCATTTCGATGCGGATGCGCATCTCGCTGTCGCCGATGCATACCCGTGCCCGCAGGTCGACCAGCGGATCGCCCGCCAGGTCCACCACGCCACTGGCGCCTTCTATCGCAATCGGTTGCGGCAACGGGTCCGGCTTGGCCATATGGCCGTGTACTTCCGAGAGGAAGATACGCGGGGCCAAGTCAGTCACCTTACGTTGTACGCGAATGATGGCTCGATCGATATGGATGATGATCGGGGTCTTACCCATCGCCACGGTCATCTTGACGTTGGTCACTTCGAGCGGGCCGATGTTCAATGGCATGCCGCCCTGCCCTTTTTTGGGCTCGTGGGGCTCACTGTTACCGCGAAACGCCTCAGACAGGCTCACGCGTCCTGAGGGTCCACGTCGCAGCAACAGCTCCACATCTTCTGCTTTGCCGCGCGGCATACGAATCGCACGCGCATCGCCGAACGAATCCAAGTCGAGGAAGCCACCGATCTTAGCCACCTTGAGCACCATGTTCCCTTCCGGATCTTCGAGGGTAAACTCTTTGATCGTGGTGAACAGGCTGCCACCGACCTTCGGACCGTCCTTGCGACTGGCTCCACCCACATGGGTCACGGGGCCTGCCAAGGCGGGCGTCTGACTATCGCTGCGCGACCACAGGGGCGCCAGCGTCAGGCTGACGACTCCGAGCAGTGCGCCCCCGAGCAAACAGCCCAATATCAGGAGCCATCGATGCCGGGGACGTGCGTTGGATTCAGTCGCGAATGGCTTGCTCATTCCCCTTAGCCTGCATAACCCGGGCCGCTCACGCCTTGCATAAGGTACACAACGCGCAGGGGCCCACCCCACCGTCGGTTCCCGCTTTGGTCGCCATATCTTGCACTTTGGGCCGAGGCGGATTGCCGCAGTGAGCCGTCACGCCTCTGCAACCTACCCATACTCCCGGGTCGTGAGCGCGCGCGATGCCTGGACCAGCAGCCGCGTCTTGGTCCCTTCCGCCAGCACCGTGCGATGTCCAAGACACACGAAGTGGTGCTGTGCACGTGAGATGGCAACGTTCAACAAGTTGGCGCGCGCGTTGAGAAAACCCAAACCGCCGACGCGCGTGACCACGCTGCTGAACAGTACGATGCTGCGCTCACCGCCTTGGAAACGATGCACCGTGCCGAGTGCCACACCGTGACTCGCGCCTGACCGAGACGTCGCGTCCTCCGCGAGCTCGGCGCTGTATTCGGTGGGGACGCGCTGGTCTACACAGGCGCGACGCAGGCGCTCCAGTTGACCACGGTAAGGTGTGATCACTGCGATGTCGGTCGCGGCGATGCCCGCGCGCAGCATGCAGACGACTAGGCGCAAGGTCTCGCGTAGCTCGAGCTCGTTGCACAGACTGCCTGCCAGTCGCTCTTCTTGGCCTTGCAGGTCCACGAGTAAGACTGGATGACGCAGAAACTCAAGCTCTCGGTTGCGAGCGGCGCGGGGCGTGTGAACCGTAAGGCCGTAGCCGCACAATGCGTCAGAAACCGCGATAATCTCCGGCTGACAGCGAAAGTGGTCAACCAGGGAGGGCCTTATCTGCACGGCACGATCGGCCAGCGATTGCGCAGATACCCAGGCTTCGCTGTGAACGCGGTAAGGCAAGAGCAGTTTGGGCGACGTGCGTAAGCGACAGGCATGCAAGAGACGCGCTTCATCATGCGAGCCGAGCTCGATCACAGGCGCGAGCTGGTGCACGTCGCCCAACAGCAGCGCGCTGCTCGCACGCATGAGCGCTGACACGGCGTGCGCGGGATGACACTGCCCGGCCTCGTCGATCACCACGTGCGCGATGCTACCCGCTTCCGCCGGAAAGCAGTTGCCGAGCGAGAGCAGCGTGGAGCCCCAGATACAGAACAGACGACGCAGCAAGGCGGCACTCTTGGGATCGCTACGAAAAAGCGGACGCAGCGAGCGCTCCGCTTTGACCACGCTGAGCGCTGCCTGCACGGCTTTGCACAACTCTGCGGCATGTGCCTTCGCCCACGCCTGGCGAACGTTCACGGCCGCATGGAATAGCTCGTAAGAGAGCTCCGCGTGCTCTTGCACCTCGGGCAACGTATCAGGCACGGCGCCGAGCTCCGCGAGCTCGCGGCACAGCCGCTCACGCGCAATAGTAAGGTCATGCGCGGCACGCACACGCTCGAGCCTTTCCCGTAGCTCCACCAAGCGCGTCAAACATAGTTCCGTGGCTTCTTCCCATACTTCCAACAACGCAGACAACGCCATGGGCACCACGAGCGGTGGCAGGGGGAGATCGAGAGTAAGGTTAGCCTTGGCCATCGCCGCCTCGAACGCGGGCAATTCTCGCGCAGCGGTGCGTCCGTAGTGACGTGCGACCGCGTTGACCTGCATGAGACCGGGCCTAGCTTCACACAGTTTGCTGAGCGCGGCCAAGCGCTGCTCGAGCGGCGCCAGCAGATCCAGCACCGGTTGTGCATGCGTTGCCAAGGCTCGTGCGCCACTGAAAGCAGCGTCTAAGTCGTCCGCGGGAAGGTCGGCCAGGTTGGCCATGGCTTCGGTCAAACGCGTATGCTCTGCCTTACGCTTTTGCACGTCCAAGCGTGGTGCCAGCAGACGGTCCATCTCCGCGCGCGCGCGGCCGAGTTGCTCGCTCGCTTGGGCGAGCGCGTCGTTGCGCACTGAAGCCGGCTCGCACTCCGCCTGCTGCAGAAAAGACAGCGTCCGACGCAGCTGAGCGGACAGCGTATGCTCGCACACCTGACGGTTGCCTACGCGCAGGGCGAGCGGCAAACCTTCGCCCCGCGCCAACGGATCCATGACGTTGTCTACGGCGCGATTGTTACTGCTGGTGACCACGAATGGACTGTCCGCCATGAGCCCGCCATCGAGCAGGCCTTCGGCCTGACGCAGCAGCGCTTCGGCGCACAAATGTAAGATTAGGGTGGTCTTCCCTGTGCCTGGTGGCCCCTGCACAGAGCTGAGCTGGGATCCCCAGAATTGGTTGGCTACGATGCGCTGCTGTTTGGTCAGCGCAGGACCGTCGAACAGCGCGCGCTGCACTCCTTCTATGACAGGGCCAGGCTGACCCGTAAGGTAGCTAGCAAGGGCGCCTTGTGCCGGCCACGCATCGTCACCATGGGATGCGAGCAGACTGGTAAGCTCGCGCTGGAGATGCCAGGTGGTCTTGGCGTGACTGCCGTCCACCACCAGGCCGACCGGGTACACCTGCGCGCGCGTCGCCGCCCGTTCGAGCAGCGCACGCACCGCAACCGTAAGGCGGCTGAGAAGCACCTCGACATGAACGCTAGCGCTGCCTGCCGCACGCGCTGCGAGGCTGATGTGGTCTTGGCTCGGGTGCGCTTCAGCCGCGCTCTCCAGCATCGCAATCACGAGTGCCAGCATGTGCTGCGACGAAACCCCGTCGCAGGCGCGCAAAGCGTCGAACAACGCATCGATGCTTTCGCCCGGCACGCCCAAGGGCTGACGCAGCAAACGTGTATCCACAAAAAATGGCCACCCCCCGTCCGCGGGCGGCACGTTCGAAATGCGAACTTCATTCGGTGGCTCGGGATAGGCGCCGCGTTGTCGCTCCGTCCAAGTCGGTGGCTGAAAGGTAAGACCCGCTTGCGTGCCGAAGCGCAGACGCACACTACAACGCAGCAATCCGGAGAGCTCGCCGCGCGGCAAGTGCACCACGGGAAAGCACAACAGGTGCGAAAGCTCGCCGTCCTCTTGGCCGCGCCGATATTGCGTGTGGAGCCACGTCTCGAAAAAACGCGCGAGCTCTCCATCCATAGGCTGGACGAGAGGTGAGTCATCCGCGATCAAGGCAGAGAGTGCGCGATTTAACGCAACTTTGAAGTACTCCTGGCCGGGTGTGGGTAGGTCCAAACGGGGAGGCTCAAGCTCGGCAGGTGCACGACGTGCCTGCGGACGCGCTTGCAGCGCTTCTTCGAGCTTGAGCGCGGACAGCCAATAGGTCAGGACATCTTCGCTCTGCTCGCGGCTGAGCGTCGGTCCGATCGAATCGCGTGGCAAGCTACGCATGGCGGGAGCGCGTGACACGCCGGCAAGGCCCCGGTCAAGCCTGCGGGCAGCCCGATACCACCGGGAGGAACCCCTGTCGCGTGCTTCCGCCTCGTAGGCCTTTCCATTTTTGACCCGCAGGCTCGCGCGCTAAAGGAGCGTGCGGCGCTATTTGGCTCAGTCCTTGCTCGTCAGCGTTGCGATTGGAGTTCCACATGAAGATACTGATGGTATTAACCTCCCACGATACCCTGGGACGAACAGGTAAGAAGACCGGCTTCTGGTTGGAGGAATTTGCCTCCCCTTACTATGTCTTCAAAGACGCGGGTGCCGAGCTTGTACTCGCATCGCCGCTTGGGGGGCAGCCGCCTCTCGATCCCAAGAGCGATGAAGCGGCCAGCGAGACTGCGGCCACGCGCCGCTTCAAGGACGATCCGGCGGCGCAAGCCGCACTAGCCGAGACCCTCCAGTTGCGCACGGTAACCCCCTCCGACTTCGACGCCGTGTTTTACCCCGGCGGACACGGTCCCATGTGGGATCTCGCAGAAGACGCCTCGTCGATAGCGCTGATCGAAGCGATGCTCAAAGCGGGTAAGAAGGTGGCGGCGGTCTGTCACGGCCCTGCTGTGCTGCGCCACGTCAAAACAGTAGACGGCCTGTCAGTGATAGACGGTAAGAAGGTGGCCGGCTTTTCCAACACCGAAGAGCAAGCCTCTGGCCTCAGTGAGATCGTGCCTTTCCTGGTTGAAGACATGCTCAAGAAGAATGGTGGGCACTATTCTAAAGCGCCAGACTGGCAGCCCCATGTGGTCACGGACGGCTTGCTCATCACCGGACAAAATCCGGCATCGTCTGAACCTGCTGCCAAAGCGTTGCTCGCTGGCTTTGGCTCCGGCAACGCCTGACTGCCCTCGCCGACCGCCCATCACCCAACAGCAGCTTTGGAGAGCCAAGAGCATCCTACGAACAATGTTTGTTCAACGATGACTGTGGCGCCATCTGTCGGTAATTATGAGCTTATCTAGACAACGTCGAAAATACTGAGAACAAACTCTCCCCAAACACTCGACAAACCATAAACAAGACGCTATCTATAGGCAGTCGGGTGTTTCGCCCCGACGCCAAGGAGAGCGCCATGAACGAACACTACAAGAGCGGGCAGCCCAGGATGACAACAGTAACGCGCTCGCTTGCGACCTTACTGTTGGCTTGCGTAGCGGCAGTCGCTGCAGCGCCAGACGCCCATGCCCAGGATGCGAGCACGCGCACGTCAAGTGCCGACCGCATCGTAAACGATGACGTCGTTAATCGTCCGTTGCTGATAGTCGGCGCGACTTTATTCGCCGGGTCTTACCTGCCCTCGCTGGCGTTTGCCACCCTAGGGGATTGGGATACCGACAACGCCCTCACGGTTCCGGTCGCCGGGCCGTGGATGGCGTTAGCCAACCCCGAGAATAAGCCGCTCAGCAAGGTCCTGTTGATCAATAGCGGCGTCATGCAGGGCGTGGGTGTTTTGTCGATGATGGCAAGCTTGCTCATTCCCAACTATGGGGAAAGCACGACGGTAAGGTTCGGCAAGAGCGATGTTAGAATGGCCCCTACCCAACTCGCTCGCGATGCTTATGGTCTGGGTGCGTCGGGGAGCTTCTGAGAGCTACCCATAGCCGCCCCGTGCGTAGTCTGTGCAATCTATGAGTCCGTAACGCGCCCCTTATGGGCAGCGACAAAAGTGGGGAAGAGGGTGCTCCCAACGGAGCTGTGGAAATGGTGCGCCTGGCGCGCGCTGCTCCCGGTATGGGTGAAATACATGAAGATAACTACAGCCAACGAGCCAAAGACCCGCGAGCGTGCGACTCAGTCTAAGCAGCCAAGGCAGCCGAGGCGCGCGGCAGAAGCCACGCTTGCACTCCCTGAACGTAGCGCACGAAGAAATCTGGATTCGCTGGCTCAGTATCTGGGCGATATGCAGAGCTACGACGTGCTCGCACCCCAGCAAGAGATAGCGCTCGCGCAAGCTATCGAGCAACTTGAAGTCGGCCACTTTCGCAGCTTGCTCGCACACGCGCCGGCCTTGGATACAGTCATCGCAGCGCTGAAGGAACACTTTGATTTGCCCAAAGAGGTGGCCGCACTGGGTAAGCTTGCGCCACCTACCGGCAGCGCGCGGTCTCTAGCGAAACTGAATAAGGCACTAGACGTGGCCGCACTCCGGCTCCGAGAAAGCGACGGCGAGCGTACCGCGTTGTTAGAAGTGGACGCTGCGGTTCGCCAGGCGCTTTCGGAAAAACCTGAATTTGAAGTCTACCTGGCCCGTGTAGGGGCGGCGCGTGCTCAGCAGCGAGCGGCCAAAAATCGTTTTATGACTGCCAACCTAAGGTTGGTCGTGATGATGGCTCGCCGTTATGACCGAGGACTTCTACCTCTCGCAGACTTGATTCAGGAAGGTAACCTTGGACTGATGCGAGCGGTCGAACGGTTTGACCACACGCGTGGCTTTCGTTTCAGCACTTATGCAAGTTGGTGGATTCGGCATCACCTCAATCGTGCGTTGTCCGATAAGGCTCGCCTCGTGCGCTTACCCGTCCATCTGCTGGACGATGCGCAGCGGGTGGCGCGCGCGAGCGCAGAGCTGCACAGTCTTGCGCACGAGGCACCTTCGCAGGCCGAGCTGGCAGCAAAGGCCGGCGTGGGCGAAGAAAAGCTCGCGTACATCCAACAGCACGCAGGGGCGCGACACCATCTCTCCCTCGACCGCAAGTTGGGTGATGAGAGCGATGCCAGTCTGCTCGACATCCTACCCGGCCCGACGGAGGTAGAGCCTGAAGCCGCGCTCGATGCGGCCCAGTGGTCCGTTCAGCTCGGCCAGTTACTTTTGGCGTTGCCCCCGATCGAAGCTTCGATCTTACGTTTTCGCTTTGGGTTTGACGATGGTGAGGAGCTGACGCTCCGCGAGATTGGACTGAAGTACAACCTGTCACGCGAGCGCATTCGACAGCTACAAGAGCAGGCCCTCGACAAGCTACGCGGCGAGCTCACCCGCATGGGTCGAGGTTCCGATTCGGCGCAGCACGCTGCGGCCTAACACCCACCTCCACGGCTCGGTGACAAGCCTTACAGGGCGCGTCTTTCCTGAACACGTCCCGGTGCTAAAGAGCGCAGCTGCTGGCCAGCGCCACACCCGGCGAAAGATCATCCGTGCGAGTCCTTTACTACCTCGAGCCGCATCAAGAGTTGGGCGATCCGCTCTTTCGCCTTGCCACCGTACGCAAGCACCTCGAGCGCGAGACGCGCGGCTTGCTCGACAATGGCGTGCGTAAGGTAGAGATCGCCATGTTGTGCTCCGGGGCCGTGGCCCATGCCGTACGGCGCGAAGGTCTGCTCCCCGAGGTCACACTCTTCACGATCGCTCCGCACGAGCTCGCTCCGATCTATCCAGACTATGTCGAGGCCGGCGCCCGTTGGTACAACCGCGACTATTCGCCAACGCAACTCGAACGCATGGCAGCGCTGTGCGCGCGCAAGCTCGACGGCTTCGTACCGGACGCCATCCTGTGCTGGGAGTCGAGCGCTCCGTTCCTTGAGCACCTATTTCCGCGCGCCCTGTTCTTGCACAGCACCTTCGGGATCTTCTCCCGCGCGCCCTACCCTGAAACCTCGATTCTGGATCCGTTCGGGCTCTCCAAGGAAAGCTACCTACGAAAGTACCAGCGCGAGCTACGCAGCCTTACTCTTTCGTCCGAGCAGCGCCAGCGCCTGCTGCGAATCAAGGATGCTTACCAAAGCGCGCAACTGCAGCACACCCCGGTGCTCGCCGGGCACGTACGACCGGGACCTAAACCCTTCGAGCACGTGGTACTCTTACCTTTGCAAGTCTCGCGCTACTTCATGTTTGACGAAAACTGCCCACCGGAGTTGCGCACGGGCAGCCAGCTCGAGTTCATGAAGTACGTGCTCGAGCGCGTGGATCCCAGCGTGGGTGTCTACGTCACGATGCACAGCGTCGAGTCGAATCTGTTTACGCCTGAGGTCATGCGCGGCCTGCGTCGCAAGTATCCCAATTTTCTCTTCTCGGATGACTTGCAGCGCCTCAAATGGGCCTCGCAACACATCCTGCCGCACGTCGATGCGGTGGTAAGCGTGTCTTCATCGTTAGGTCTGCAGGCTCTGATCTGGGACCTGCCCGTGGTGGCGCTTGGTCATTCGCACCTTACTGGTATCGCCTCGAGCACGTCTCTCACGGACCTACCACGCCTGCTTGCAGCGGGTAAGACGCAAGCGCTCGATGGCGCGCTGCACCATCTGCTGATGCATTACTACCCATTGGCGGACCGCTACCATCATCGTGGCGCGTGGTTTATCGACTTTCTAGAGCGCGGGATCGCCAAAAAGCAGACCGGCCTGGATTTCAATTTCTTTGCGCCCATTGATGAGCCGGCTCAGGTGGAACGCGCGTTGATCGATGCGCTGCGCCCCGCGCAATATCAATCGGAGCTGCGAAAATCGTTGCGCCAGGGCGGCCCTTCTCTGCACGTGCCTGAGGGTGACCTCGCGCGCGGCATCGCCGAAGCAGACCTGGTCTCCTTCGATGTCTTCGATACCCTCGTTACCCGGCCCTTGATCGACCCGCGCGCTGTATTCGATCTGATGGCGCCGCGGGCACGGGCGTTGCTGGCTCCCTACCAGGTGGATCTGGATACATTCGGAGGGTTTCGCCGTTTGCGCGTGGATGCCGCGGGAGAAGCAGCCCGTCATGTACGAGAGCAGGGCAGCGAAGAGTATGATCTGAACGAGGTCTACCAACGGTTGTGCACAAAGCTCGGCGTGCCCGCCATGCTGGCGCAAACGCTCAAGGGGCTCGAAGAAGAAATAGAGCTTGCCATCCATCAGCCCCGCGAAAGCGGCAGGCTTGCGTTCCAACAGGCGATCGACAGCGGCAAGCGCACCATTCTGATCTCAGACATGTTCTTGGACACTGCGGTCGTCGCCGAGATTCTGCGCCGCTGCGGCTATACCAACTACAGCCAGCTCTATGTGTCCTCGGAGCATAAGGTGCTCAAGCGCACCGGGCGTCTCTACGAGCGCATACGGTCCCTCGAAGGGGACCCCAAGCGCTGGCTGCACGTCGGCGACAATCGGGGCGCTGACTTGTACGTCCCCGGCAAGCTCGGCATCCGTACCCATTACCTGCCTAATATTAGTGAGCTCTACGCAGCTTCGCCGCACGTTCGTGACGTTTGGCGCGCGGACGAGCTGGAGAAGACGCTCGGCACGGCCCTTCATCACGGCGTCATCTCACGCAAGTTTTACGATCGTCCCACGCAAGGCTACGCCGACTCTTGGTTCGAAGGTAAAGCTTACCGTCTGGGCTACGAAGCCGGCGGCCCTTTACTGCTCGCATTCGTGGAGTGGCTGATCGTCAAGGCACGGCGCGACAAGCTTACCGACCTCTATTTCTTGGCGCGCGATGGCTACCTGCCCAAGCAGATCTACGATCTCATTGCCACCAAGCTACCGGGCCTGCCAAGGTCTCACTATCTATATGCATCGCGACGCGCGTACGCCGTGCCTGGCCTGCGCACGCCTCAAGATATCCTCCATTCGATCGAAGATCTCCGGCACGGTCGCCTGCGCGTGTCCGAGCTGCTCTTGCATCGCTTTGGGGTGCAAGCGGGCGATGTACCGATGGAAGCAGTCAAGGCGGCGGGCTTCGTTGCGCTCGACGACACGATCGACGTCAACGACAAGATACAGCGCAAGCGGCTGGAAGTACTGCTGACACGCTGCTCGGAGCCGATTCTCGCGCGTGCCGAGCAAGAGCGAAGCGTCCTACTTGATTACTTGCGGAGCGAAGGCTTAGGTGATGAGACCCGTCGCGCCGCGGTCGTCGACATCGGCAACAACGCGTCGTTGCAGGTCAAGCTCGCCAAGCTGATGGGCCGTGCAGATCTGAAGGGCTACTATTTCGCAACCTTCCACGGTGCGCGGAAACCTTATGGTGATGGCTTGGACATTAGTGGTTACCTAGTGGAGTTCGAGGACGCGAGCAGCAAGGATCACGTTTACACCAAGAACATGTTCATGTTCGAGCTCTTGTTTTTGCCGGCCATCGCCACGCTAGAACACATCAAACGCAGTGAAAGTGGCGGCTTTGCGCCGGTGTTCGTGGAAGGCGATGAGTCCAAGCGCTTTCAGCTGGTGGCGAAGATTCACCAAGGCGTGCTCGACTTCTGTAAAGACATTAGCCATGCCTCAGCCGACCAACCGTGGCTGTTCGAGCTTTCTAAGAACGAGGCCCTCAAGACCTTCGCGCGCTATGCAAGCAAGCCAGCGCGAGCGGACGCCCTGATGTTAGATGGGGTAAGTTTCGTGGACGGCTTTGGCGGTCGGGTGACGCGCTATCTGATCGCATCGCCTTTGTTCGGCGCCATTTCGTCGGCCAATCTCAACCAGTTCGTGGAGCAAAGCTCCTGGAAGGCGGGAGCACGAGCGGTGGCCGGGGCTGCAGCTTTGCCTCCAGGAACGAAAAAGAAGACCAGCGCCACGCCGTCCGATTCGGAGACCGCGCCGTGGGAGCGTAAGCTGCGCAAGCTATTGCGCGATCCCAAGGGCTTTGCGCTCGACACCAAGCTCGCTCGCTCCGCGCGCAAGCTCATCGAACGCGACGGAACTAAGAAGTAGCTAAGGTTTCGAGCGCGCATAACCACGTGCGCGGTAGATCAGCCGGCCGGCGAATTCACGCAAAGCCAGCTCGGACCTGCGCAACTCTTCGGACCGCGGCGCGAGCAAATCGAACCAGCCAGGGTAGCCTGATGCGCCATGATCGGTGGCAATCACGTCGGGGTCGATTCCCAGCGCACGAAAACACTCCACCGCGCGCTGCATATGGAACGCGGACGTGACGAGCACCAGGGATTGGAGTTTGTAGCGTTTTGCCAGCGCCTGGGTGTACACGGCATTGTCACGTGTGTTCATGCTTTCACTGTCGAGCAGCATGCGTCTGCGCGAGACTCCCAGCTCCTCCAGGGCCTTCGCAATCGCCGGTGTCTCGGCTTCGTTGGCTGTGATGATCACGCGCGCTGCGCGACCGTCTCGCAATAGTTCCCATGCGCGAAACAGACGGTCCACTCCGTCCGCGTACTCGACGACACCAGACGGTTGTTGCCAGGCAAAGCCGCCGAGTAAGATCACGGCATCATACTTGGCGGAAGCGGGCGCCTGCCGCGCATCGAATCGTTCGACCGCGCGCCAAAGCGACACGGACACGGCTGCGGTCGCGGGCAAATACACCATAAGCAGTGCTGCGACTAAAAGCCGTTGTGCGTGCTTGTGACGACGACGGGAAAGCCACAATCCCCACGCCAACAAGACCAAAGCCCAGCTCAAAGGAGCGAAGGCCAGATCCAGCGTCTTGGATAACAGGAAGAACATCGGGCCAGCGTAGCGTCTGCGGGCCCAGCTATCGACAACACCTCACTGCCCACACGATCTATATACTTAGGGATGCGCGGCTATGGGACGGCCGGAGTGGTGTCAACCATGGCGACAACCCCGCGCGCTACCTCAAAGCGCTTCCCCAGGCGATGGGTCGCATCGGGTTCGCGCAAGGTGCGGCTAAAGTGCCATTCGGCCACGGCCTTGTCGCGGTCCACACGCAGCAATACGTAACCTTGATGATCGAAGTCCGTGAAGTGAATATGAGGATGAGGCCCTGCCTTGAGCTGGTCTTGCCAATCCTCGCGCAGGCGACTGGGCAAGGGCGAAGTCACCGACGGACAATGGAATTCCACGGCCAGGCCGCGGGTCTGCGCGCTATCCGCAGAAAACGGATCGCGCGACAGCTCTCCCGCCCATGAAGAATGCCAATCGCCTGATACCACCAGCACATCCTTGATGGCGTGATCCGCGACGAAGCTTAGTAACCGCATGCGACTTGCTGCATAACCATCCCAAGTGTCGCTGTTTCGTGCTTTGAGCACACGCCAGGGCATGAGCAGCACCTGCGCCACGATGAGGCGCCATGCCGTGCCGCGCGCGGCCGAGCTTGCGAGCTGCGCCTCCAACCAGTCGGCTTGTGTCGGGCCAAGGATGCTGCGCCCAGGCGCGGCGGCGCCTTGCAGGGTCTGTACATCGCGAAAGGTGCGCGTATCGATCACGACCAGATCGAGCAAGCCGCCGACGCGAAACGCGCGGTAGATGCGAGCAGAATCATCGGACACGGGCGGGCGAATAGGTAACC
>JBKJIA010000643.1:0-26014 GCA_046598735.1 Polyangiales bacterium | reverse complement strand
GCAAGGCGACGAGATCGAAGGGCTTGGGCACGGTCATCACGTCTGGATGGGAGTCCGTGTGCGATTCGCCCATGCCCGTCATCAAGATCAGACGTCGCTTGAGGCGCGGCCGATGACGCGCAAGCCAATCGGCGAGATCGATGCCCGTGCCTTCGGCCATCACGACATCCGACAAGATCACGTCGAACATGGCACCGCCTTCGAGCAGCTCCATGGCACCCTTGCCACTGCGCACGGTTTGGATGAAGCCCACGTCACGCAGACCTCGTTCGAGAGCGCGCTGAATCGAAGGCTCATCGTCAACCACCAAAATGCGCAGCTCGCCGCGTGGCGGGGCACTGTCGCGACGCTTGAGACTGACCTCGGCTTCACTGTCATAGGCAACGGCCTGGGTGGGAAGCACCACGTGCAAGCTCGCCTCGGACACGTGCAGCATGCCGCCCAGCTGTTGCGTGACGCTGCGTAACAGCTCCACCCGTCGCGCGTAAGCTACCGCCAAGAGTCCCGATGCACCCGGCACCGCATCACTCAGGGTAAACCTTACCATTGCCTGGCTCTCTTGCTCGGCGCTCTGCACAACGATGCGCACGGGATCGTCGGGCTTGTCGAGATGCATGACGTCGATGCACAACGAAGCGCTGCTCAGCAGCACCTGCGCGATGCGCGCCTCGCGACCGACGATGGCTTTCACGCTGCCCATGCTCTTGGCGATCTGTACACGCCCACCGAGTTGCTTCTCGAGCGTCATGAGCACGCTGAGCAAGACATCATTTAAATCGACAGGTCCTGGCTTGTCGGTGGGTAGTAAGGTGGTCAGCTGCCTTACCGCAGACGCAACGCGCTCACCTTCTTCGCGCGCCTCTTCCACCATTTCCACCAGGCGCACGGCACCCGCTTGCTCCTGGCCTGGAATCAGATGCCGTATGCGTTCGGACAATTGCTCCAGGCTTGCGAGCAGTGACGCGAGTGGATTGTTAATGCCGTGAATCGCGCCCTCCAGCAGCATGCCGATGGTCGCCATCCCCTCCACTTCTGCCAGGCGTGCCTCCACGAGTCGCCGCACTTCGCTGCTCGCCTGTCGCGCGCTCTCCGGCTCCGCCATGAACCCCCCGTCCCGAAATGTGCGCAACCCTTCGCGCCGCAGTGCCCGCGATTATATCAGTCGGCGCGGCGAACTCGCGCTTTCTCGCGCTGTCGGTGGCTTCGTCCCTTGTGGTAGCATCGTGGCTTGCGGGGGCTTCGAGATGAGCTTTCACGGTCTCGTGCTGCGTTTTGAGACTCAGGCTGAGTTGGCCGCAGAATACGCGCAGAACTGGAGTCAGGGTCGCGCCTTCGTGAGCGGCGTAACGCATCATCCATTGTTCTCACGTAACGTGCTCTTGCTCGAGCACACCGCCAGCCATGCGAGCTTCGAAGTGCCGGTCGAAATCGTGATGGTCATGTCCGAAGGTCCGATGGTCGGCTCGGCACTGCAGTTTGTCGATCGCAGCGAGAGCGCAATCGAAGCGCTTGCTTGCTTCGTCAACAAGCTTGACGATTGCGATCACACCTCGCCCGCTTCAGGAGACGAGCAAGAATCAGAGCAAGCGGAGGAGCTCAGCGACGAAAGCGCAAGCGCTTCGGACGAAAACGAAGAAGGCGCTTCCGAAGCAGACGAAGCAGGCGCGCCCATGAGCGCTAGCCAGCAACGACAACAGAAGCTGCGCGATATATCCGTCGCCGAGCGTTTCCGGGTGGCTCGCGGTCCGAGTCTCGAAGATCGCACGCTGCTCGAGCGCATCTACGGCAGCGCGGTGTGGGAAGCCTTGCTGCGCAATCCCAAGATCACCGTCCCCGAGGTCGCACGCATGGCGCGCAAGGGAACGATGCCCCGCACCTTACTCGACCTTATCGTCGAGAACGACAACTGGATCCGCCAGAGTGTGGTGCGCAGAGGATTGCTCGCTAACCCGCGTTTGAGCCCGGAGGCTGTGGCCAAGGTGCTGCGCACGCTGTCCGCGCGGGAGCTCAAGCTCGTCCCCCAGCAAACAGCCTACCCGCCGGTGGTGCGTACGGTGGCCCAGCGTTTGATGCGAGGCAGCTGAGATCGCGAGCCTACCCATGCGTCAGCAGAGCTTTAGAGAGCTTTCGGTTTTCTCACGGACCAGCCAAACGCGAGCCAGGCCGCGATCAGCAACAGGCCGCCAACGGGGGTCACAGCACCGAGCCAGCGCACGCCCGTGAGCGCCATCAGATAGAGCGAGCCTGAGAAGATGGCGATCCCGCCGATAAAACACAGGCGTGCGAGCCGCGCGGACCGTGAATCGTCCGTTAGACCGGCGCACAATCCCAACGCCAGCGCATGACACAAATGATATTGGGCGGCCGTGTTCCACCAGCCCATGCGCACTCCCGAGATGTCGACTGCTGCGAGATCATTCTTGAGCCCGTGTGCCCCGAACGCGCCTAAGGCCACCGCAAGTGCGCCAAGCCAAGCGGCCGTGGTCAGAAAAGGTCGGTGCATGGGTGCAACTGTGAGGCAGTGAGTCGCGTCTGCAACGTGTCACGCGCTAGCGAGGGAGCGCGGCCTGGGGTAAGGTCGTGGCCCCATGGAACTCGATTTCGGCGTAAATCAAGGCTTCGTTGAAGAACAGTATCTTCGCTATCGCGACAACCCGGCTGGGGTTGATGCGAGCTGGAGGCGTTTCTTCGAAGCGCTTGAGCGGGACGAGGCCACGCAACCGCAAGCGGCCCCGACGCAAGCCACGCAGTCTCAGCCCGCGCCGCTAGAAGTCCACGCGCAAAACGGCGCTGCAGCGCAGCAAGGCGTCGAGACAAAGTCTGCCAATGGCAGCGGCCAACCCGGACGCTACGCGAACGGCAATGGCCGCGCGCTCGCGTCGATGCCGATCACGGCCGAGTTCGTACCGACCTCCATGCCTTCGGCCAGCGGGACTCCGAACGCCGACGTTCTGCTCGCCAATGAGCTGCAAGGTCGCGTGTCTGCGCTGGTGAATGCGTATCGCGTGCGCGGTCACGCCTATGCCGATCTCGATCCGCTCAATCGAAATCCGCCGGTGCCCACCGAGCTTGGGCTAGCGGCCTTTGGACTCGATCAAGTCGACCCGAGCTCGCTCTTCTTCACCGGCGACATGGCCGGCCCCACGACCTTACCGTTGCATGAGATCGTGTCGCGTCTGCGCGAAACTTACTGTCGCACGATCGGCGTCGAGTTCACGTTCATGGAAGACGCGGAGCAGCGCGCGTGGCTGCAGCGCCGCATGGAGAGCACGCTCAATCGCACCGAGCTGTCCCACGAAGAACAGCGCATGTTGCTCACCAAGCTCATCGACGCGGAGCTATTCGAGCAGTTCCTGCACACGAAGTACGTCGGCGCCAAGCGCTTTTCGCTCGAAGGTGCAGAGAGCGTGATCCCGCTGCTCGAGCTGCTGATTCAAAGCTCGGCGCGGCACAAGGTCGAAGAGATCGTGATCGGCATGGCCCACCGCGGGCGCCTGAACGTCCTCGCCAACGTGATGGAAAAGAGCATGCGAGAGCTGTTCTTTGCCTTCAACGACGACCGTCCCGAGCTGCATCTCGGCCGCGGCGACGTGAAGTACCACTTGGGTTACTCGAGCGATCGCTTCGTCGATGGTCGCAACGTGCACCTTACCTTGTGCTTCAACCCGAGCCATCTCGAGTGGGTCAATCCAGTCGTCGCCGGGCGCGTGCGCGCCAAAGGCGATAGGCGCAATGACACCACGCGCCAGCACGTGCTGCCGCTGGTGATTCACGGCGATGCTGCTTTCTCGGGCCAAGGCGTGGTCGCAGAAACACTCAACCTCAGCCGTCTACAGGGCTACGCCACCGGCGGCACCGTGCACGTCGTGATCAACAATCAGATCGGCTTCACAACCGCACCCGAAGACAGCCGCTCCACCTGGTACTGCACCGACATCACGCGCATGTTGCGCTGCCCCGTATTCCACGTGAACGGCGAAGATCCCGAAGCCGTTGCCCAGGTCGTGCGGCTTGCTGCAGACTTCCGGCAACAGTTCGGTCAAGACGTCGTGATCGATATGTACTGCTACCGCCGTTACGGCCACAACGAAGCGGATGAGCCTCGTTACACGCAGCCGGTCATGTATTCGGTGATCGACAAGCAGCCGAACGTACGCGAAGTCTACGTGCGCCACTTGAAGGAACGCGGTCAGCTCGCCGAGAGCGACGCAGAAGAGATCGCCCAAAAGCGTCAAGCGCAGATGGAAGCAGAGCTGCAAGAGGCTCGTCGCGGAACCTACGTGCCACCTGACTATTCCATGGGCGGCGTGTGGAAGGACTATCGCGGTGGCCCCGATATCGAATGCCCGGAAGTGGAAACCGCCGTCTCCATGGAGCGGCTGCTGAAGCTCGCGGACAAGATCACCGCGACGCCCGACTCTTTCGACGTAAACACGAAAGTAAAGCGCTTCCTGAAAGAGCGTGGTGAGCGCGCGCGCGGTGAAAAGGCACTCGATTGGGGCACGGCCGAGACGCTTGCCTACGCCACGCTGCTCGAAGAGGGCACTGCCGTTCGCTTGTCCGGACAAGACTCGCGCCGCGGCACATTCAGCCATCGGCATGCCGTGCTGTTCGATGCCAAGACCGGGCGTCGCTACATGCCGCTTATGCACGTGAGCGAGCAGCTTAGTAAGATCGAAGTCTGGGATAGCCCCCTTTCCGAGGCGGGTGTGCTCGGTTTCGAGTACGGCTACAGCCTCGATACCCCAGAAGCATTGGTGATCTGGGAAGCTCAGTTCGGCGACTTCGCCAACACGGCCCAGGTGATCATCGACCAGTTTCTGACCTCGTGCGAAGACAAGTGGCACAGGCTCAGCGGTCTGGTCTTACTATTGCCACACGGCTTCGAAGGCCAGGGACCTGAGCATTCGAGCGCCAGGCTCGAGCGCTTCCTTGCGCTCGCAGCAGAAGACAACATTCAGGTCTGCAACCTGACTACGCCTGCCCAAATCTTCCACTGCCTGCGTCGTCAGGTCGTGCGCCCCTATCGCAAGCCACTCGTGATCATGTCGCCCAAGAGCCTATTGCGACATCCTGACGCGGCAAGCGCCCTCGAAGAGCTGGCGACTGGGCACTTCGAGCGCATCATTCCCGATCGCACCGTCGACCCGGCAAGCGCGCGTCGCGTGGTGCTCTGCTCGGGTAAGGTCTACTACGATCTCGTGGCCGCGCGCACGGCCGCCAACAAGAACGACGTCGCCATCGTGCGCATCGAGCAGCTGTTCCCGCTCAGGCCCGAACACATTCAAGAAGTGCTCGCTCCCTATCGTGACGGAACCGACGTGGTGTGGACGCAAGAGGAGCCGTTCAACAGCGGCGCTTGGTACTTCATGAATGCGCGCTTGCCGGCCATGCTCGGCGGCCGCTTCCCACTGCGTTGCGTGTCGCGCAGAGAGAGCGCAAGCCCAGCCACGGGCTCGCACGCGGCCCATAAGATTGAACAAGAGCGCCTCGTCACCGAAGCCCTCAAGTAGCGTGCAAGCGCGAAGGCGCTGAGACCGACCCCCACGCCAGCGCGAAAAACCCCTGCTAGGATGTGATCATGCGCAAAGGCTCATCGTTCTCCGAGCAAATCGCGGATCTCTTTCGTACTGCTAGGTTCCGTATGCCCGTTTTGCTTCCGGGCGCGCTCGCTTCATGGGCGTGCGTTGCCAGCGTTGGCCTGGGCGGTTGCGGATTCAATCCCGAGCACGACTACGGGGTCACCGCGACCTGGTTGTTGAACGCGTCCACTCCGGATAAGGCCCGCTGCGACGAGCTCGGCATCGCCCAATTTCGTTTGACGATGGACGGCTCCGGCCCCGCCAAGAAGCTCGCAGCGAACTGCACCGAGCTCCTTACCTTTGATGGCGTGAGCTACGGTGGCTTCGAAACTTCTGAATCCTTCGACTACGGCGTCGACTACGCCTACACGGTCGACGCGCTCGATGACAAGGGTAAGCCCGTCTATCGCTACGAAAGCTCGATCATCGCCTACTATGGCGACTACGCGCCGGTCGATCTCAATACTGTCGATGTCTTCGAGCCACTGGGCAAGACCGCCGCATTCTCGGCCCAATGGCTGTACAGCGACGGCGACTTGGCAGCAGACTGCGCCCGCAATCAAGTGTCGAAGGTGGTGATCTGGGTGACTTCCGCCACCGACCCTGATTTCTTCGATTTTGCGACGCTGGCAGAAGCAGACTGCGCAAGCGGTCTCATCGAGTCCGATGGTAAGGTGCTCGCCAGCGGTGACTACTTCTTCCAGTACGTCGCGCTTTCAGACAAGAAAGATGCGATCGCAGAGATGAGCAAACCCATCCGGCAGACCGTCGATGGCTCGGGCGACGTCACGCTGCCACGTCATCAATTCGAAGGATTGTGAGCTCATGTTTCGCCTGCCGCCGCTAACGCCGTTCATCAGAGCACTCTTGATCGCGCTCGGCGCGTTGTTCGTGATCGAAGCCATCCTGCAGAACTTCCTGGACGTGCCGGTGTTCGAGCTCCTCGCGCTCAACCCGAGCGTCCTGGGCATCGCCACGGCTTGGCAGGTGTTCACGCACGTGCTGATCGTGCCGGCGCAGTCGAACTACATCTTTTCCTTGATGCTCAGCCTGCTGTTCATTTGGTGGATCATGGCACCCTTCGAAGCGCGCTACGGGCGCACGCGCGTGATTCAGCTGAGCATCGTCGCAACGTTGAGCGCAGCGGCTGGTGCCATCCTCGTCTGTCAGATCGCGCCCACTGCTGGCAGCTTGGTCTTCGGACCGCAGACGATCACGGTGGCCGGCATGTGCGCCTACGCCATGTTGTTGCCGCCCCACGCGGAGCTCAGCTTCTTTGGCATGTTTCAGATGCGCCCGATTCAGCTGATCTACGTGGTCGTGGGCCTGAGTGTTGTCGGCTTCCTGACTTCTAAGAATGCGGCCCAGCTCGCAGCCGATCTCGGAGCCATTGGCGGCGGCATCGGTTTTGCCAAGATTTGGATGCTGCGCGCGCCACGCCGTAAAATTTTCGGCGGTGGCAAACCCAAGAAGAAGACCGGGCCCGCGCTCAAGCTCGTCAAGAGCGACGAGGAAGAGCCCAAGCGCTGGTTGAATTAAACCTTACGCTTTGACGCGCACCGGCAGTTGCTTCAGCGAACGATTGAGCACGGTGGCCTGCCACTCCCAGCTGTCCGAGGCGAGCTCGAGCCCAGGCAGTTGCTCCATGATCATCTTGAACGCGAGCATGCCTTCGAGCCGCGCGATCGGCGCGCCGATGCAGTAGTGCACGGCATAACCAAAGCCGCAGTGCTGGGTCTTCTCGCGCGTGATGTCGAACTCGTCGGGCCGCTCGAACTTGCTGGGGTCCCGATTGGCGCCGACTTGCACGAGCAACAGCTTGTCGCCCTGCTTGACGGCTTTGCCGCCGATGTCCAAGTCCTCTTTGGCGATACGCCACATGGCCTTGGACGGCCCATCCCAGCGTAAGATCTCCTCGATCGCTTGCGGCAAGAGCTCGGGCTTTTGCTTGAGCAGCTCCCATTGCCCGCTCAATAGTAAGGCGCGCAAGCCGTTGGCGAGTAGGTTGGTGGTGGTCTCGTGACCGCCGAACAACAGTAAGATGCAAGTCGCGATTACTTCTTTCTCGCTCAACGCATCGCCACGCTCTTCGGCAGCCAGCAGCAAACTGAGTAGGTCGTGACCCAAGTTGTTGCGACGTTCTTTGATGATCGCCGCCAAGTAGTTACTCATGTCGGTGAAGGCCACGCGCGCGCGCTCGTGACGGTCTTTGACGTCTAGCGCGCCGAACACCAGCGTCATGATGTCGTCCGACCAATGCTTGATCTTTTCGCGATCTTCGCGCGGTACGTTGAGCATTTCGCTTATCACGAGCACGGGCAGCGGATAGGCAAAGTCATGGACGAAATCGAAGCTTGGCTTTTGCTTGAGCTCGTCTACCAACTCTTGCACCAGCGCCTGCACGTTCTCGCGCATGCGTTCGATCGCCTTGGGACGAAACACGTGATCGACGAGCTTGCGCAAGCGCGTGTGATCGGGCGGATCGACGAACACCATCCAGCGCGAAAGCGTCTCGTAGGTGAAGCGATGCACCTCACCGTTGGGCCCCTTGAGCTTGCGCTCATAGTAAGGTGTGATGCGATCGGCAGACAGGCGCGGATCGCGAAAGGCGTTCATTACGTCGTCATAACTGGTGAGCACCCAGGCGCCGAGCGACTCGTTCCAGTACACGGGCTCGCGTTCGCGTAGCGCGTTGAAGAAGCTGTACGGGTCGGCCACGACGGCCGGGGCAAGCACGTCGTCTTCGCGCTTGGGCGCTTTGGGAGACTCGGTGGATTCGAGCATGGGAACCTCTAGTAAACAGTGTATACTCCAGAAAGTCTGAGCCGCCCTCAACAAAACGAGCGCGCTTGGGTTGTCCTCACAATTAGGGTGTTTTCATGCGTGATGTGCTGATTTGCGGGGTAGGCATGACGCCCTTTGGCAAGTTCATGAACCGCGGCCTCAAGGACCTCGGCCAAGAGGCCGTCCTGGCCGCGCTCAAGGACGCGGGCGTCGAGAAGAAGGCCATTCAGCAGGCCTACGTGGGCAACGCCGTGGCAGGGCTCATTACGGGGCAGGAAACCATTCGCGGCCAGGTGGTGTTGCGCGCCATGGGCATGGGCGGCCTGCCCGTGTTCAACATCGACAACGCGTGTGCGGCCTCGTCGAGTGCGCTGCATCTCGGTTGGATGGCCGTGGCGTCGGGCATGGTCGACTGCGTCCTCGCGCTCGGCGTGGAGAAGATGACGCACCCCGATAAGAAGCGAACGTTCACCGCGATTGCGAGTGGCCTCGATGTCGAGCAAGCGGAAGCGGACGCAAAGGCGCACGGCGTCGCCGAAGGTGCAGGCGAGAAGCGCAGCGTGTTCATGGATTACTACGCGGGCAGCATCCGTCGCTACATGGACAAGTACGGGCTCACGCAGCGTCAGATCGCGGAAATAAGCAGCAAAAACCACTTCCACGCGAGCAAGAATCCTTACGCTCAATATCGTAACTTGATGAGCGCCGATGACGTGCTCAACGATGTGCCGGTGGTCCATCCGTTCACGCGCGCCATGTGCTCGCCCATCGCCGATGGTGCAGCGGCCGTGGTGATTTGCTCCGAGGAATACGCGCGCAAACTTGGTAAGCGCGGCGTCAAGATCGCAGCGACGTGTTTGCGTTCGGCCGAAGCGGAAGGGCACGCAGACGACAACGTGATTCGCCGAGCCGCCGATGCCGCCTATGAAATGGCCGCTGTCGCACCGCGTGATGTGCAAGTCGTGGAAGTCCATGATGCGGCAGCAAGCGCTGAAATTCAGGCCTACGAACAAATCCGGCTGTGTGCTGAAGGCGAAGCGGTCAAGTTGATTGTCGAAAAGGCCACGACGCTCGGTGGTCGCGTGCCGGTGAACACCAGCGGTGGACTCGAGTGTCGCGGTCATCCCGTCGGCGCCACGGGTCTGGCGCAAGTGGTCGAGCTTGCTTGGCAGCTGCGGGGCGATGCAGGAGAGCGTCAGGTCAGCGGAGGTCCGAAAGTGGCGCTTGCCCAAAACGCGGGCGGCCACTTAGGCAACGAAAATGCCACCTGCGCGATTACGATCCTAACGATCTAAGTCGCAACAACTGCTTGGACGCGAGGGCGAGCAGAGACGTGACCAGCACGACCTGCGCACCCACGACGAAAAAGAGCTTGGTTCTCGTAAGTGCCCACGCCAGAGACGCGAGCCACTCGGCGTGCTCGGGATACAGCAACGTAAGCGCTGCGTGGCAGACATTTTCGAGCAGATCGGCCAGGGCTGCGAGCGCTGGCAATAGCAGCATGAAGCGTAAGACCGAGCGCTCGCGATCGAAACTTGTCAGCGCCACGCGCGCAACCGTGATCGTAAACAGCGAGCCTGCCACGGGGAAAATACAATCGAGCAGCAGGAACACCAGATACGAGTGGCGTGCAGCAGGCGTGTACTCGGACATCCAATGCAAGGTCTGTTCGCGCGAATGCAGCACCACATCATCGATCACGGGCAGGCCGTACTGGGCCGCAAACATGGGCGCATACCAGCCGAACGCCAATGCAGAGATGCTCGCGAAGAACACGCCCGGAAGCACGATGCTCGATGGCCCCACCCGGCCCCCGTCTAGGAACATCCAAAACTTATAGCGCAACAGCGTGGGTCCACGAAGCGCGTTGCGCTTGCACGCTGGGGTGATCAGAATCGCTGCGATAGGGCATGGGGAGAGACAGCATGAAGATCAAAGTGAACTGGGACTTGTGCGAGGCGAACGCGTTATGCATGCAAGCAGCGCCCGAGCTGTTCAAGGTCGACGACGACGACATGCTACACGTGCTGATGGAAGGGGATGTGCCGGAAACGTTGCGCGACAAGCTCGAAAAAGCCGTGCGCGCGTGTCCACGCGCTGCCCTCTCGATCGAAGACTGAGGGCCCGGGCCCTAACGGTAAGGATCGTTGGTATCGATGGGTGGCTTTGCAGCCACCTGCGGCGTCGTCATGGACTGCCCTGGAACCACCGTGGGCTTAGCGTTCTGTGCGGGGGCAGAGCCGGCGCTGGCGGTGCTGGGCTTGCGCGTCCCAGGCTTTGCCGTCGCTTTCGTACCGGGTGCCGCAAACTTGGCCTGACCGCGTGGTCGCTTACGCCAGATTCGCGGCGCGCTCCTGAGCATCACCCGGGGTTTGCCCGTTTGAGGGGGTTGCACCTCCAGCGCAAGCTCGGGTGGAGGTGTCTCGGCTTGCGCAGCAGGGCGGGCTTCGATCGCTGCCTCAATCGTAAGGTGGCCTGGGGCTTGTGGCGCAGGCTCGGCACGCACAATCGCCGCGGGCGCTGGCTGCGCGAGCTGGACAGACTGTGTTCCCAAAGTCTTTGACTTGGCCAGGGACCGCACGAAGGAGATCCCGCCCAACGTCAAGGCAAAGGCAGCAAGCGCGGCCGCTCCTAACTGCAACCATGGCCGCGCGCGCTGCGCATCCCACACCGGCAGCGGCGTATTGGCGGGAATTGTTGCGCTCACCAGCAGCGGCCGCGATGAAAGCGAAAGCGGAGTGTCCGAGAGTTGCGCGACGAACGGCGTAAGCTCTCGAATCAACGTCGCGACATCAGCCTGCCGTCTGTCGCGGGTGCGAGCCAGGGCGCGCATCACCACTTTCGACAATCCGCGAGGCAAATCGGGTCGAAGCTCCGCGAGCGCAGGCGGTGGAATGCCCCCCGAAATCTTGGCCGTGAGCTCGTCGAGCGTGGCCGCTTCGAACGGCCGCCGCAACGTGAGCGCCTGATACAAGATCACGCCGATTGAGTACAGATCGGCGCGACCGTCCAGATCGCGAATGCCTTGCAGCTGCTCGAGCGACATATAGAACGGCGAGCCCATGGTGACGCCAGTCTGAGTAAGGTCCGTCACACCGCTCTCCAGCGTCATGCGGCAGATGCCAAAGTCGACGACCTTGGGGTCGTCGTAACGACCCGTCGGGCCCTGACACACGAGGATGTTGTCGGGCTTCAAATCACGATGCACGACACCCTGCGCATGCGCGGCGCGCACACCATCCATGGCACGCAACAGAATCTCGAGCAGTTCGCGATCGCTGCACAGACGTTCTTGCATCAGCTGCTTGAACGACTTGCCTTCGAGATACTCCATCACCAAGAACAACGCGCCGTGATGCTCGCCAATGTCGAATACGTTGACGACGTGACGATGGTCGATGCAGCCCGAGGCTACGGCTTCGCGCACCAAGCGTTTGTCTGCATGTGCGGTTGGCGAGAGCCCGCCTGCGAGCATCTTGATCGCAACACGCTTCCCGGTGATGGTATGGCGCGCCAGATAGACCTGGCCCATACCGCCTCGTCCCAGCAGCTCCTTGACCTGATATTTCCCGACGACGAGCTCGCCAGGTTCTAGGACTGTAGAGCGCACAGACCCTCAAGCTTGGGGTGGCTAAGAATCAGGTATTCTATCGCGCCGCACGCGCCGCACGGCAAGAACCACTCGGTATTTCGTCATGAACTGAGGGCTGATATACGCGGCTTCCGTAACGCGTCTTACAACCCCTAGATCAGCGCGCGCTATTCAGCGACCAGTCATACGTGAGCTGCGAAATGGGAAGGTCGTCCGTGATGCGTGCGGCCAGCGCAGGCTCCGCGTACTTGCGTACGAAAGCGCGCACGGAGCCTTGGTCGCGCACGAAGTCTGCTTCGAACCACGTCAGGATGGCGGACAGCGCGAGCCCCTTGTCGGTCATGCGCACATGACGCGGATCTTTGAGCGCTGCGCGCGTCAGCGTATCGAGCGTGGCGTGCAGCGTCTCCGTGCGGAATGCCCGCCCGTACAAGGTAGGGCAAGAGCGAGCAGCGCAGTTCAATGCAAAGTGCACACGCGCATCGTGAAAGCGCGGTCGTATCAGCTGGTTTTCGATCTCGTCCAACGTGCGCGCTTTGCCGGCCACTTGATGCCTATTGGCGGCAAAGAAGCCCTTGTCTTCCATTACCGAGGCAAGCGGCAACTTCGCCAACACAGACGAGACCACAAGGGCGTTGTAGGTGTTGAGCCAGTCTGCAAGCGCTGCAGACTCGGCCATGGTCTCGACCCACTTGAGATAGCTGCCGAGCTTACCTTTGGCGATTTTGTCTGCCGCGAGGCCGGTGTAATCGAACCCGTTCGGCTTGGCGTAGCGGGCGAGCACTTGATCGAGTTGATCCGTGGCCGTCTCCACTTTCGGCGATAGTCGCAACGTCTGCGCGGAAGCACCCGTGAGGGGCAAGAGACTCAACACGACGAGGCAAAGCGAGATCATGCGCATGTCAGCTCCAAAGCAAAGACCGCGTCAGGCTACCGGCGATTCATGCCGAGAGCCAACCATGGCGCGATGGTCCGCTGTAGCCGTGTTATCTTGCGCGCCGTGAGCGAGGCACGCGATCTGGCAGGGCGCTGTGGAACGTGCGCGTTTTTCATGCGCCTGACCACCCACGCAGACGGTACGTCCAGCGGTGAATGCAGGCTTGGCTGTTGGCCTGCTCCGCTCAAAGACGTCAGCACCTGCGCGAGCCACAAAGCAGTCGGTACGCTCTGGGCCAAGCCGGGCGCCAAGCCGGGCAGGCCGGGCACGGGGCGTGAACGGTCACGCACAGCACACGGTCCGCGTGCTGCGGTAGAGCGCAGCCCGCAAGAACGAATGGCACTCCCTCAGGAGGTCGGCATCGATATGGATCAATCAGAATTTCGACAAGTGTTGCGCGAGATCCTGCTCGATGAGCTTGGTTTGCGGGACACCGAGCTAGGCGAACGCTGGGTACACGGCGAGATGGTGCTCGTGCCTGGAAAAACCGGCACCGCAGAGAAGCGCATCCCCCTAGACAGCCTGTTTCGCAAGATCGTGTTGATCCGCGAAAAGCTGCGCGTGCTCGAGCAGAAGATCAACAGCCACGACAAGCTCGATGACAATGATCGTATGCAGCTGCAGCAGTACGTTACGGGCTGCTACGGCTCGCTCACGACCTTCAACGTGCTGTTTCGCGACAAGGACGACCAGTTCGTAGGCCAAGCGACCAAGGACGACTGAGCTGCCAACGGAATAGTAAGGTCGGCAGACGACGAAAGGCTCAGGCCGGTTCGCTCGCGTCTTTGGCTTCGGCTGCTGGCGTCTGGTCGAGGTAGGGCCGGTAGTGCTTCTCGACGAACTGGGCTTTGTAGTCGCGATAGCTCGTGACCGCGCCTAGCTTGTGCAGGGCCTTGATCGCGTACCACGGCAGATCGATCTGATACGGCAAGAAACCCGCACGCGCGCCATTCGGGAACAGGTGATGGTTAGAGTGCCATTCGCCCGCCACGAAGCCGGGCCAGATCTGATTGACGGAGTGATCTTTGGTGCTGAAGTCGATGCCGTCCTGGCGCTGATCGCGACCGCTGCCGTGGCCTGCGAAGTTGAAGGTACGAATGCCAACGGACCAGACGTGCGCGCCACCGAATAGAGCGCAGGCGAGCGGATGCCCGCCGACGGCGAAGAACACCGCGTACCAAAAACTCCAGTTCAAGACGTAGTGCAGCGTGGTCCAAGCGGGATGGGAGATCGATCCCCACTTCTGGTACTGCGCGTAGCTATTGAGATGAATGCCGGTGTGGTCGAGCATGCCCGCCACCTGCGCGTAGTCCTTTTCGGACAGATGACGCGAGATCGGCTGATGGTTCGTGTCCGCGAGGAAGCAGTACAGGCCGCCGTAGCTTGCGTTGTACGGATCGCCAGGTTGCTCGGCCAAACCGTGATGCACGTGATGGGAGATCACGTAGCTCTCTTCGGCGACGGCTTTGATCGACAGATTGCGCACTAGGAAACGCACAAAGCCGTTGCGCAACGTGTAGGCGCGATGGGTGGAATAGCGATGGAACCACAAGGTGCCAAAGCTGCCCATGCCGACCATGCTGTAGAAGAACGCGGCCACGAGCAGCGGCCACGAGAAATAGCGAAATAGAAAGGCCACTAGAAACGGTAAGCAGGCCAGCGTCCAAAACCAGCCACTGAAGGCCAGCCAATTGCGACGATCGCTCAGCACGTCGATTCTCGACAGCATCTCTGCGAACAACTGCCCTACTGTGGGCCGCGTATGCCACCCGTAGGAAGGGGGCTCCAGAATCCGATCCACGGAGGCCAAGTGGGCCCTCCCCTCGTATTCCCGCACGGGAGCGAACGGGCCTGTAGGCTCCCACGAAGCCGTAATGAATTGCAACAGCCTGTTCGTGCTAGAGCAGCGGCCTCCATACGCTTGTCCGAGAGGCTTTTCATGGCAACCGCTGTCTCAACTACCTCCCCCAATGAGGGCGCCACGGCTTCGTTTTCACAGTTCCTGGCGATGGTCGTGCTCGGCGCGGCCGGTGCGTACATCACGGTGGTGTTGCCGACCATCGTGCAGCAACTGGTGCAAAACGTCGGGTTTACGGGCACCGAAGCCAATCAGATCGTAGGCGCAGAGAAGTTCGGGATGATGGCCGCCTCGCTCGGTCTTACCTTTGTGATTGGAAAGCTACCGCGGCGCGGCCTCGCGCTTGGCTTTCTCGTCATGCTCGCCGTGGCCAATGCCGCGTGCGCCGGCCTAGCGAGTTTTGCGCCCTACGCGGGCATGCGCTTTTTGTGCGGATTCGCAGAAGGAGGTGTGATTTCTATCATGGCCGCCTCCGCCGCCGCGCTGGGTGTCGCTGATCGCGTGTTTGGCTGGTACTTGGCGGTCACCCTCGGAATTGCCTACGCAGCCTTCCAGCTGGTCATCCCCGGCGTGCTCAAGTCGATGGGCTTGCCCGGCTTGTTCTACTGCATGAGCGGTCTGAGTGTTGCCGTCGGCTTGGTCGTACCTTTTTTGCCGCCGCAGCGCCCAGTCGCGGTGCTGAAAACCGAAGCCAAGCGCACGGCCGCTCAGGGTACGGCGCGCGGACTCATCGCGATGGCACTCGGCTCGACCTTACTGTTCGAAGCGTGCATCGGCGCGGTCTGGAACAACATCACGTTGATCGCTGGCAAGAGCGGATATAGCGAAGCGCAAATCGGAGCCGGCCTCGCCAATGCGATGATCGTGGGAATCGCAGCGGGCATCGCATCCGGCGTTGTGGGCGACAAATGGGGTCGCGTGTTGCCGCTCGGACTGGGCGTGGGGGCGATCATCGTGAGTCAGCTGTTGTTGAAGCTCGCACCCGGTCAAGTGCCCTTCGCGATCGTGTCGATGATGTTCTTCTTTGCCTGGTTCTTTAGCCTGCCTTACTTTGTGGGCGTGGTGGCCGCGCTCGATACGACCGGGCGCGCCGCCGTGGCCAGCATCGTGGTGCAGACGGGCGGACTGATGCTAGGGCCGCTTATCGCGGGCGAAGTGATCCGCGGCAACGACAACTACCCAAACATACTGTGGGTGGGTCTGATCACGGCGGTGGCGTGCCTGTTGCTGGTTTTGCCCGCGGCCGCGCGCAGGGCACCTGCCAGGGTCGCGTAGGCCCGCGCAAGGGAATGTCAGCAGGCCGCGCACGCGTTCGATAGAATGTTGAGACAGAGGAGTGTGAGCATGAAATGTGTGGCGATTCGCTGGTCCGCAATGCTTGCGTGTATGGCGGTGGGCTGTGGCGATCTCACTGACGCTGTGGGCGTCCAGGGTCGAATCGAGCTGACGCTGGCCACGGACTACGAAGTCGACGGCGCCCTGGACGACGTCACCTTGGTGGCCGGACATCGGCAAAAGCTAACGGTCGAGCTGACCTCCAAGGGCGAAGCTGACATCGACGAGCCCGACGAGCTCACCTATCGCATGGAGCCCAATCAAGACGTGGAGGTGAGCGCCGTCGGCGGCCGCGGCACCACCCCGCCCGACGTCGAGCTCTTGGTCAAGAAGCCAGGCACCTACAAGTTGCGCGCCGTCTCGAAAGGTAAGGAGGTCGATTCGTTGAGCCTTACCTTTGACAAGCCCGTGTCGTTGCAGCTCGTGGTCAAATTGCGCGCGCCTTGGCAGGAAGCTTTCAAGGATGTGGATGCCAAAGAAAAGCTTACGGTCGTGGACGAAGGTGCCCAGGTCGCCTTCTTGCCGATTCCGCTCGATAAGTCCGGCGATCGCTTAGCCGGGCGCATTACCACCAAGGCCAGCGTCGATCCCGCGGACAAGGTCGTGTCCGGCTCGTCCATCAACGGCGTCTACGAGCAGAACGTGTGGACAGGCACCGGCAAGATCGAGTTTTACTTCATCGATCCCGGCAGGGTCACGGTCACAGTCACGGACTCGGTTAGTAAGGCCGAAGGCACGCACGCTTTTGACGTGCAAAACGTCGGCGAGTAACCGTAGCGCAGCGCCCGAGCTGAATCGTCAGGCTTTGCGCGCGGCCAGCAGCTTTCCGCGGCCCACCAAGAAGAGGAAGCCGGTGATCAGCACAAACGGGATCATCGCTAGTGGGTTCGAGTAGGCGCCTTCGAAGAAGGGATTGTTCTCGAGCGACCAGGTCGTGAGCGCCGCGTCCACCTTGTCCATTTGACTTGCGACAAACGCGATGATGATGCCAGCGATGGCGCCGCCTGCGATGTAGCCCGACGACATGAGCACGCCGGGACTCTTGTCACTCTCGGCCGTGAACTCCTCTTCCGAAAGGTGCACATTGGCCGCCTCAAGCTCACGTTTGCGCGCCCGGTCGACCAACCAACGGATCATGCCGCCAATGAAGATCGGCGAGGTCGACGACAACGGTAAGTACACGCCGACTGCGAATGCGAGTGAGCCGATGCCGCTCAGCTCGAGCACCAGGGCGATCATCACGCCAAACAAGACGAGCCCCCACGGCAGCTCGCGGTCGAGGATACCTTTGATGATGTAACTCATCAGCGTGGCCTTGGGCGCGTCGAACTTGCGCACGCTTGAACCGTCAGGTCGCTTGGTGAACGTGCCGTTGATGCCGGGATCGACAAGCCAAGCGGCTTTGCCTGTAGCGCGATCGACGAGATAGCGGCCGGCCGGCGCCGATTCCGCATCGGTCTTGTACCAAGATGCGTAGCTGCGCGTATCGGTGGGCGCCTGGGGGCCTTTGATCTGCTCATCTTCGCCCAGTTGATCGAGCGGCGCGGTCAGGCCTGCCGGCGCTATTTTATCGATCGGCACGTAGACGGTAGCGGCATCGTTCAAGCGCAGCAGGATCGGACCCAATAGTAAGGCCGACGCCAGCGCGCCGATCAGGATGGCGATCTGCTGCAGGCGCGGCGTGGCACCGATCAAGTAGCCAGTCTTGAGGTCCTGGGACGTCGTGCCGCCGTTGGACGCGGCGATACAGACAATGGCGCCTACCGACAAGGCCGTCACATAGTAAGGTCGTCCGGTCCAGCCCAGGACGAGGAACACAAGGCACGTCAATAGTAAGGTCGCCACCGTCATGCCGCTTATCGGATTGGACGATGAGCCGATTTCACCCGTCAGCCGCGACGAAACCGTGACGAAGAGGAAGCCGAAGGCCGCGATCAAGAACGCGCCCAATAGGTTCATGTGCAGCTGTGGCGCCATCGTGATCGCTGCCAGCAAAACGATGAGACCGATGCCCACGACCTTCATCGACAAGTCTTGATCCGTACGGACTACGAGCGCGCTCTTGTCGGCACCGCCGCCGCGTACGTCCTTCAGGCCAGCCTTGAGTCCGTGCCAAATCGTGGGCAGCGAGCGCACGAGGCTTATCAGACCGCCCGCCGTCACCGCCCCCGCGCCGATGTACAGGATGTACGCCTGACGGATTTGGCCTGGGCCCATCTCGCTTATCGGGATCGTGCCCGGCGCGAGAATGCCTGGAATCGGATCCCCAAAGAACTTGATCAACGGGATCAACACCAAGTACGCGAGCGCGCCGCCCGCGCACATGATGCCTGCGATACGCGGCCCGATGATGTAGCCAACTCCGAGCAGCTCGGGTGAAATCTCGGCGCTGATCGAGCCGGCCTTGAACGGTGCGCCGAATACCTTTTCTGGCGCCTCCTTCCAAAGCTTGAGCGCGTTCATCGAGGTCTTGTAGACGAGGCCGATACCGAAGCCGGTGAAGATCGTGCGCGCATTCGAATCGCCCGATGCACCCGCTTTCAGCACCTCGGCGCAGGCCGTTCCCTCCGGATATTTGAGCACGCCGTGCTGCGCGACGATCAGCGCCCGGCGCAGGGGAATCATCATCAAGATGCCGAGCAAACCGCCGAGCACCGCCACCAACATCACGCGCGTGAACTCGAGGTCAAAGCCCAAGATCATGATCGCGGGCATCGTTACGCCCACGCCGAACGCGATCGATTCGCCGGCGCTGCCTGCCGTCTGCACGATGTTGTTCTCGAGGATCGTGGCGTCTTTGAAGCCGAGCTTGGCGGCAAGCCTAAACAGCGTGATCGAAATGACAGCGACTGGGATCGACGCGCTGACCGTAAGCCCTACCTTCAACACCAGGTAGAGCGACGAGGCGCCGAAGATCATGCCCAGCACGGTGCCTAAGATCAGCGCGCGAATGGACAGCTCACGCACCTGAGCGTCAGCGGGTACCACCGGTTCAAAGCGCGGCTCAACGGGAGAAAGCGAGGGGGTTTTCACGGGCGCGAGTCTAAACGAAAGCGCGTCTACAACGCCCTGTTTCGCTCACATGGGCGCCGCAATAAGTGACTACTTCTCGCCGTGCAGGATCTTGAACGTGAAGTGCTGCCGATAGTCCGGGCCCGAGGCATCGACGTGAATGCGCTTGAGCTGGCGGTATTCGTTGTAGCCATGCACGCCCATTTCGCGGCCGAAACCGCTTTGTTTGTAGCCGCCAAAAGGCTGCTCTGGCCCGAGCAAATGATGATCGTTGATCCAGACGGTGCCCGTGCGCATGCGTTCGGCGAGCTTCTTGGCGCGCTCGATGTCGTCGCACCAGACGGTGCCGGCCAAGCCAAAGATGCTGTCGTTGGCCACGCGGATTGCATGGTCATCGTCCTTGACCTTGATCACGCTGAGCACCGGTCCGAAGATCTCTTCTTGGGCGATGCGCATCTTGTTATCGACGTCCGCGAAGATGGTGGGCTCGTAATAGAAGCCCTTGGCGAGCGCGGGATCCTCCACCCGCTTGCCACCGCACACCAAGCGCGCGCCTTCGCTCTTGCCGATCTCGACATACCGTTCGACGTTTTTGAGCTGCGACTCGCTGACGAGTGGGCCCAGATCGGTCGCGAAATTGAGCGGATCACCGTGCTTGAGCGCCTTGGCCTTCTCCGCAATGAACTCTACGAACTTGTCGTAGATCGATTCGTACACGAGCGCGCGCGTGCCACTCATACAGACCTGACCATTGTGGAAGAAGGTTCCCCACAACACGCCACGGCCGGCGAGATCAAAGCTTACGTTCTCCGTGACGAGCGCAGCAGACTTGCCACCGAGCTCAAGCGTTACCTTTTTCACGGTCTTGGCCGCGATTTGCATGATGCGTGAGCCCACGTCAGTGGAGCCGGTAAAGGCCACCTTATCCACCATGGGATTGCCCGAGATCTCTTCGCCTACGCTTGCACCTGGACCTGACACCACGTTGAGCACGCCGCGCGGTAGGCCTATTTCGGCGGCTACTTGCCCTAACATCAGCGCGGTAATCGAGGTGATCGTGGCGGGCTTGAGCACCACACAGTTACCCGCTGCGATGGCGGGACCTATTTTCCACGCCGCCATGATCAACGGGAAATTCCAAGGCGTGATGGCGCCGCACACGCCGATCGGTTCGTATTGCACATAGTTAGGTGCCGGCTTGGGACCTGCGATAAAGGGCGGCAGCTCTGCGTAGTCGGGCACCTTTTCGGCGAACTCGGCGAACTTAGTAAAGGTGGATACGGCACCCATCACGTCGACCATGTTGGCCTTACGTAAGGTAGCGCCCGAATCGAGCACCTCCATCTTCGCGAACTCGGCCTGACGCTTTTGAATGCCGGCTGCGAACTTGCGCAGCCAATCGGCGCGCTCTTTCCCAGACATGCGCGGCCAAGGGCCATCATCAAAGGCGCGGCGTGCGGCAGCGATGGCGCGCTTGGCGTCCTCGGCGCTGCCCTTGGCTACGTCCGCAATCTTCTCGCCATTCGCGGGGTTGTAGGTCGCGTAGCTCTCGCCCGACGCGGCCTCGCACAGCTCGCCATCGATATACAGTTTGTAGTCCGACATATAGCCTCTTCTGCACGGGGCGAGCGGCCGCGCCTTAGGGAACGACGGCGTAAGTAAACAGCGTTTATCTTACGCACTCTACAGAGGTGTCGCGAGGTTTTCAAGGCCGACGGTCCGCGCACGCTTCGTCACCGACTCGCCACAAACGTCACAAATGCCGCGTTCTCGCCGCAATTGTTTTGCGGAGCCTCCACACGCTCGTCACAGCGTGGCGCCAACCTCTGTTCATCGAGTCCAGCGATTCGAGAGGACGAGGCCATGTTCGAGGAGTTCGAAAAGGACAGCCAAGGCAAGGGACGGGGACGCTTTAGCGCCTCGCTTGCAACGTCGATACTGTTCTGCACGGGCGTTTTTGGCGGGCTGATTGTGGCAAGCGCCGCAGCGCGCAGCACGGTCCAGGAAGAAGAGCTCACGCAGGTGGAGTTCGCGATTCCAGAGGAGGCGCCTCCCCCACCGCCCGTCGAAGCGCCTCCCCCGCCGCCCGTCGAGCGTCCCAAGCCGCGCAAGACCGAGCTCGAAGCACCTGAAGAAATTCCCGACGAGAAGGCCGCGGAAGCAGACGGTCCACTCGCCGACGCACCTGTGCAAGACGCACCAGTGGTGGCAGCTCCCGCGCCCGGGCCCGCAGTCGTGGAAGCACCCGCGCCTCCCCCTCCCGTACGACCTAAGCCTTCCGGTCCAGTGCAGCTACCAGAGCAGGCAACTCCCCCGGTGGCAGTGGCGGGCAATACACCTCCTGCTTACCCTGAAGAGGCACGTAAGGCGGGGGTACAGGCGGTGGTGATCGCTAAGATCGTGATCCGCGAAAATGGAACCGTAAGCAGCGTGGAAGTGCTGCGTGGTCCTGAGATTTTTCACGCCTCCGTGAAGGCGGCTTTGATGACTTGGCACTACGAACCGGCCCGTTTGCCGGATGGCACTGCGATCTCGGTATTCCGCATCGTGCAGTTGCCTTTCAAGTTGGAAAACATGTGAAGCGTCTTCTCGCGTGTGAGCAGTGCGCGGTGAGCGAATAAGAGGAGTTCGTCATGGAAATCAATCTGATCGATATCTGGAACAGCATGGGCCTGCCGGTCCGAACGGTCGTCGTCGTGCTTGCGCTGCAAGCTGTCGCGTCGTTCGCGGTGATTGTGGACCGCATCATCATGCTCAGCGCGTCCAAGGGTCGGTCGCGCGCCTTTGCGGAGAGTGCCGCCAAGCTTGACGGATTCAACCCCGACAAATTGCTGGAGCTCGCTCAGACGCAAAAGGGAAGTCACCTTGCTACGTTCGTAGAAAAGGGACTTAAGACTTATGTTGAGCTCGTGCGCCGCGGACACTCCGTCGAGCGCGCCACCGAGCTTACACGTCGCGCTCTCGAGCGTAAGGCGGAGCCCCTTAGCCGCGAGCTTAGCCGCGGTATGACCGTGCTTGCCTCGACCGGTTCGACCGCTCCTTTCGTAGGTCTACTCGGCACCGTGCTCGGCATCATCAACGCCTTCAAGATGATCGCAACCACGGGCTCGGGCGGCCTCGGCGCCATCGGTTCTTCCATCTCGGAAGCGCTGATTGTGACGGGTTTCGGCCTCGCAGTCGCGATCCCGGTCGTGCTGCTCTTCAACTGGATGAACGGTAAGCTTACGGGCTACGAGGGTGACATTCTCAACTCGGCTGGCGACTTACTCGATCGCTTGGAAATCGGTAGCGACTTGGCCGAGCTCGAGCACACTAAGCCCGCACGCAAGGTAGAGAACGGCCGCGCCCCTCAGCGTGCCGGCAACCCTGCCACCAGCGCTTCCTGAAGGCACTCCTCCTCTTTGCTCACCTTGCGAGAATTACCATGTCGTTAGCCGCTAAAAGGCGCCCAGGCGCGGTGCCGGTGATGAACGTGACTCCGCTCGTGGATGTCGTGCTCGTGCTGCTCATCATCTTCATGGTGGTCATTCCCATGATGGATAAGATTCCGCATGTGACCTTACCTGATCTGGTGAATCCAGACGCGCAAGCTAAGGCCAAGAACGACCCTTTCACGCTGGCCGTGGACACGAAGGGCGACCTGTACTTCGAGCAAGACAAGCTTTCGGACGGGGAGCTTGAAAAGAGACTGCGCGACGCCAATCAATCGGACCCGACCAAACGCATCGTACTGCGCGCGGACCGCGAGACGGAGTACGAGGACGTGCGACGCTTGTTCAAGATCTGCCAGGGCATCGGTTTCCCCGGCATTTCGCTGCGTGTGAATGGTCTCAAAACAGCAGACGGGACCTAGGAGCTCACCATGGGAATGTCAGTATCGAGCGGTGGCAGGCGCGGACGCGTCCACCCCGAAATGAACGTGACGCCGCTGGTCGATGTCGTGCTCGTGCTGCTGATCATCTTTATGGTGATGACGCCGATGATGGCCAAGCAGTTCTGGCTGAACCTACCCACCAAGCCTAAGGTCGAAGCGACTCCGATTCCGGAGCAAAATGACGGACCGGGGCCAGTCGTCGTCACGGTCACCCAACAGGGTCAGATTCGGATCAACAAAGACATCGTGCCGGACGCGGAGTTCATCAAACGCCTCACGCGCGTGCTCGCCGCCAAGGGCGACCGCACCATCTTTTTCGACGCCCACAACAAGGCCCCTTTTGGCCGGGCATCGCAAGCACTCGACATGGCCCGCGGCGCGGGCGCTACCACGATTGCCGTCGCTACTGATTCGATCACGAAGGACTGAGTACCCTACTAAGTATTAGTTTTGCGCGGCGCGACCTAGGGCCCCCTCAAAAGCCTCGCCCTGAGCGCTCGCCTGATTTTCGAAGGAAGGCCCTGCCATGCATTCGCGTTTCGGCGTGCGACGCACTGTCGCGCTCGCTCTACTTGTCTGTGCCATGCACAGCACTGGCGCTGCTCAAGCGCCCGCCCCTGCTCAGCCTCCGGTCAAAGCGCCGGAGCCTGCGCCTGCAACGCCTGTACAAGAAGCGCCGCTTTTTCCGCCAGTTCCTGCGGCACCGGCCGCACCTGCTCCCGCCCCAGCCGTACCACCCACCACGGATGCTGGGTTACCCCCCGTCGAGGTCCCTGCAGCGGAAGCCCCTGTACCGGATGCCGCTGTACCGGACGCGACTGCGATTGAACCACCCATCGAGCAAGCGCCTGTGGAAGGCGGCGGCGACATGGGTGGCCTCGAGGGCGCACCTAAGATCAAGCAGGGCATTCAAGGTCGCGTGACGGACTCTGCAACGGGCGAAGGAATTATCGAAGGTCAGGTCCAGGTCATCGACCGCAACAAGAAGACGTTAACGGACTTAGACGGTAACTTCGGCATCGAGCTTCCGCCCGGATCTTACTCTTTGCGCATCTTCTACGAGCTGTACGAGCCGCAGCGGGTCGACAACATCGAGGTCAAGCGCGGTCAGGCCACCACTATCGACGTGAAGCTGGCCATGCCCAGTGATGTGGCCGCGGCGGTGCAAGAAGAAGTGGTGATCGTCGCACGCGCGGATAAGGCTACTGAAGCCACGCAGCTTGCGGTTCGTAAGGAATCTGCCGCAGTACGTGACAGCATCAGCGCCCAAGAGATCTCGCGCTCGGGCTCCTCGAACGCAGCAGACGCCGTGCGCCGTGTGGTGTCTGCCACGGTCGACACCAACAATCGCCTGATCGTGCGCGGCTTGGGAAGTCGGTACACCCGCGTGCTGATCCGCGGCTTCCGTATTCCGAGCACGGATCCTGATGATCCGGGTGTGGAGCTCGACCTCTTTCCATCGGGCGTGTTGTCGAACCTGTCGGTTGTAAAGACGTTTACGCCCGACCTACCCGGCGATTTCGCCGGCGGCATCATGCAGATCGAGACCCGGGAATTCCCGCAGAAGTTCCTGCTGCAGGCGAACGTATCCCTTGGTTACAACACGGAGTCCACCTTTCGCCCCGTGCTCGACTACGAGGGTGGCAGCACGGATTGGTTGGGCTTCGACGACGGCACGCGCGCCTTACCGTCTGCGGTTCCCAACGAGAACGTGTCGAGCCGTCGCTCGATCAGCAATCCAAACCCGCCGTTTACCGACGCGGAAGCAGCCAAAATCGGCAAGTCCTTCGCTAACAACTATGCCATCCACAGTAAGACCGGTTTGCCCAACGGCAGCCTAGGCCTCGTGGTAGGTGACACGCTCAAGCTCGGCAAGAAAGACCTGGGATACTTAGGTGCCTTTGGCTATCAGTACCGCACGGATCGCCGCATCTTTCACATGCAAGAAGTACAGGGCACCCAACGCCCAGACGGTTCGTTCAAATACGAGGCTGCCTCGGATTATACCGACCAAGCTGGCCGTAGCCTGGCAAGCTGGGGTGCTCTCACCACCTTCAGTTTGGAGCTGAGCGAGCGCAGCGACCTTACCTTGACCTCGCTGTTTAGTCGGACCGCCAATGACCAGGTCAACTATGCCAGCGGCCTCAGTCTCGACCGCTTACAATTTGCTCAGCGACGTTTGATGTTCGTGGAGCGGCAGCTGTTCTTCTCGCAGCTCCGAGGCGAACATCGCGAACTGCCAAGACTCCATGAGCTTACCATCGAATGGAACCTGAGCGCTGCCCACGCTGCACGCGACGAGCCTGACACGCGTACGGTGCGCTACATACGCCCCACCGACGACAGCAGCTACCTTTGGGCCTTCAATCAGCGGAGCCCCGGACGCTTCTTCTCGGAGCTTGGCGAGTGGACCATTGGCTCGCAGCTGGACCTGACCTTACCGCTGTTCGACCCGTTGAAGCTCAAAGCAGGCGGCCAAACCCGTCACTCGTTCGCCGCGTTCTCATCGCGCAGGTTCCTGTTCACCGATCTTGCGACAGACGATGCGCTCAAGCAGCAATCGCCCGAGCAGATCTTCAGTAAGGAAAACATCGGTACGAGGGTAGGCTTTCAAGAAGGTACGATTGCAACGGACGGCTACGACGCGGACTCCGGTCTGTTCGCAGGGTACCTGATGGCCGAGGTCACACCATTCAAGCCGTTGCGCTTGATCGGTGGTGCGCGCCTCGAAGCGTTCGAGCAGACGCTGGAGGCAAACTCTCCCACGGCTCCGCAAAGCAGCGCAAAGGTCGATACAGTCAACGATTCGACGCAGGACGTGCTGCCCGCAGGCGCCGTGGTCTACACGTTAGTGGAGGACATGTTCCTGCGCGCGAGCTACGGCATGACTATCGCGCGTCCCCTGTTCCGCGAGCTTGCGCCCTTCGTCTACGAAGACGATGTGCGACGCATCAGCGTGGGCGGTAATCCCGACCTCAAGCGCGCCCGCATTCACAACCTCGATTTGCGCTGGGAGATGTTTCCATCGTCCAACGAAGTG
>JBKJIA010000595.1:0-3864 GCA_046598735.1 Polyangiales bacterium | reverse complement strand
CCGCGCAAGCGCCGGTGGGCTGATTGGGCGGCAGCGAGCGTGGGCGCTGCCTTGGTTGCAGTGGGGGTAGGGCTTGCGATTGCAGATCCCCCTGGAGTCAAGGGCACCGGCGTCGATGAACCGCGCCGTGAGCTCGGTGCGTTCATCGCGTCATCGGGCGCCCCGCTGCTGGCGTTTCCTTGGGGGAAGTAGGGCGTGGAGCAAGGGCCTGCAATTCGAGCGCAATATTGGCAATGAGAATGTCGATACGTTGTCGCTGAGCTTGAACAGAATCGAAAACCGCGTCGGTACAAAGTACGGTCCGCTGACGTAGTCGCTGACGTGGTCGTTGACCTGGTCGGCGACGGCGACGGCGACGAAGCAACTTTCGCAGCGAGCGGCCGATACAGACGCATGCTCAGTTTTCAAAGGTTGGATGTATACCGCTGTTCAATCGAGTTTGTCGCCATCGCAGTGGAAGTCGGCGGAACGATCCCGCGAGGCTACGCCGACCTTCGCGATCAGCTTCGCCGCGCGGCGCTGTCGGTTCCGTTAAACATCGCAGAAGGGGCCGGCCGAGCTTCCGAGGCGGATGGCGCACGACACTTCGCCATTGCCCGTGGCTCTGCCATGGAGTGTGCCGCGGTTCTCGACGTCGTTCGGGCTCTGGGGGCTCTTCAGGAGCAACGGTACCAGCATGCGATCGGGCTTCTGGCGCGGGTGGTGGCGATGCTGACGAAGATGTGTCGTTTGGAGAACTCGTCGCCGTCGCCGTCGCCGTCAACCACTCTCGATCCTGCACATTTTGCCTTGCAATTCAGGCCAAAAATTGATCGAACGTGCTGATGCAAGACGTTCTGGGCGAGTACGAGGCACTAGTTCTTCCGGACAAAAGACTCGCGAAGCGGTTCTGCCGCTTCCTTCAGAGCGCGTGGCGCGATCCGAGCGCAAGCCTGCCAGATATGCTGCAGGACTCTGCGCAGCTCGAAGGTGGGTATCGATTACTGAGCAACGAGCGCGTCGTGCCCGATGCGCTTCATGCACCTCACCGACGCCGGACATCGGAGCGAGCCAAGCTCGCCGGTGACGTGGTGGTCGCGCACGACACTACAGATATCGAGACGGCCTACGCCGATCCAAGCGACGTAGGTTACCTGTCGACCGGGCGTACCGGCTATCGGGCCCACGTCTCGCTCGCCATGAGCGTGCAGTCCGGACGCCCAGCTCGGCCTCTGGGCGTGCTGAGCGTTCAGGCCGACTTCCAGACCAAGCCGCCTACGCCTCGCGGTACCAAGAAAAAAGCTCCCAAGCGGCAGGCGATGGTGCACTCGAAAGACAAAGCCTATCTGCGATGGGAGCGAGGCATCCGGACCAGCGCAGAGCTGCTCGACGGTTGCGATTCGGTCGTACACGTAGCAGACCGGGAGGCCGACTCCTATGCGCTTTTTTGTACGGTGCTCGAACTCGGGCAAGGCTGTGTGTTCCGCATCCGCAATGACCGCAGAGCCAGGCTGGATAACGATGAAACTATCGAGAACGAGTGGTCTTTGCTGAGCGAAATAGCTTCCGAAATGCAAGGGGCATTCGAGTGCATGGTTCCACTGTCCAAGCGCGGCGCCAAAGGAATCGTGGTCCGTCTAAAGACACATCCTCCGCGCGAAGCACGCTCGGCGCGACTTCAGTACAGCGCAGCTCCTGTCGAGCTTAGGCGCCCGCACAATCTGCCTGCCGCACTTCCAGAGACACTTCACCTGTGGATGGTACGTGCGTGGGAGCCATCGCCACCCGAAGGACAAGCGCCTGTCGAGTGGTTACTGCTTACGACCGAACCTTGCGACACGGCCCCAGAAATCATGCGTGTCGTCGACCTGTATCGAAGTCGGTGGATGATCGAGGAGTTCTTCAAGGCCCTCAAGACAGGATGCAGTCTTGAAGACCGCCAACTCGAAAGCAGGCATGCTCTGCTCAACCTCCTGGCGTTGTTTTTACCCATAGCGGTGCACTTGCTTTGGCTACGAACCTGCGCACGCGACACTCCGGAGGTGCCCGCCACCGAGATCTTTACCCCTCTGCAGCTCACCGTTCTCAAGCACAGATCCCACCGGAGCATGCCAGCCAATCCCACCGCGCTGCAGGCACTGTGGGCACTCGCTGGCATCGGTGGCCATATCGCGAACAACGGTTGGCCCGGCTGGCAGGTGCTCGGCAGGGCCTTCGTCAAGTTCTGCGATGCGGTCGCTGTGTGGCAGCTCGCCACCAAAGCTGCCGCTGCGGAGATGTGATCAATCGAGAGCCGTCAACCACCACGTCAACGCCGCGCTAGGCACTGCGGCGTGGTTGCTGCCGGGCTTCCGGCGTGTTCACGGGCGCCTGCGCAGCCTGCGTCGCCAGGTTAGCTGTAACTCCGCCTGACCGAGCGCCCGACGGTCCAGCTCGGCTTCTGCTGCGTCGTCTAATGGCATCGCCGCGCCCATGCGGAGGCCTTCGAGGATGCCCTCGATCGGATCGCGCACATTCGCTTCGTCCTCACGCCGCCGGGGGACGCCGGGGGATCCAGTGTGGAGGGGATCCAGTGTGGAGGGGATCGGGTGTCGGTCTCCGCTGTTCCGCTATCGTTTGGCGGCTGCTCAGATCCAGGCACGGCCCGCCCACGCGTCGCCCGGCCAGTTGTGGATCCCTGCTGCCGAAGTCACGGTGAGGTCAAGAATCGTTGCCTCCGCAGCCCTCCGTTGCCGAAACCGTCGAGCGAAAACCCTGCGCTGGTCGCATCTCGTGTGGAGCAGCACACGCTGCAGCGCGATTCAGGGTGCATGTGCGAGCGCGACCAGATAGCGTGAGCCCGTCGTGTCGCTTCCCCTTTCGACCATGACCTATCGCCATGCCCCCGTGCGTTTGCTACGCGCCGCGGTGCGTCCGCATGTGTCGTTGCTGTTCACTTGGGGTGAGCATTTACGCGCGGTCGCGCTGCGCGAGGGCGAGCCCGTGGTGGTGGGTCGCTCCGAGCCTTCCCATTGCGTGATCGACCATCGCAGCCTTTCGCGCACTCACGCACGTTTTACGCTCGAACGCGAAGGCGTGGTGGTTGAAGACCTGCAGTCCACCAACGGCACGCGAGTAGGTGGGGCGCCGGTTAAGCGCGTTACCTTACGGGAGAGCGACAACATCCAGCTCGGCGATGTTCAGGTGGCCTTGAGTGGACTCGGCGTTCGCATCGCCATCGACTCCAGCGAATCGGATACGGCCTTTGCCGCGCGCGTCACGGAGGAGCTCGACCGCGCTCGCTTTTTCGCCCGACCACTCGCGCTACTCGCCGTGCGTTATGTGGGCGAGGCCGCAAAGAGCAGCGACGTGGAAGGTAAGGTTCGCGCCTGCCTGCGCTCGGTCGACCGTTTGCATCCGTATGGTGGTGCGCTGACCCTCGTGCTCCTGCCCGAAGCCGACGTTGCGCATGCGCGCGAGCTTGCCACGCGTTTGCATCAAGCTTTGCCCGCGGCGCTCGCGATCGGGTTGTCGACCGCTGCAGCAGGCGCGCGCAGTGCAGATGCTTGGATCGCGACCGCCGTCGACGCGGCGCAGCGAGCTCATCCCGCGACCGGCTTACGCACGGCCGATGCCATGGATGCCGAGCTTACTCCGCAGGTCATCGTGCAGAGCGAACGGATGCAGCGCCTGTATGCACTCGTTACCCGTATTGCACGCACCACCATGCCCGTGCTCATCCTGGGCGAAACCGGTAGTGGTAAAGAAGTGGTAGCCCACGCGGTGCACGACAAGAGCCCGCGCCAAAAAGGCCCTTTTCGCGCCATCAACTGCGCCGCCTTACCATCCAATTTGCTAGAAGCCACCTTGTTCGGCCATGAAAAGGGCGCCTTCACTGGTGCCGAT
>JBKJIA010000437.1:0-6735 GCA_046598735.1 Polyangiales bacterium | reverse complement strand
TGCCGCAACGTATAGGTCTTGGGTACGAGCGTGAAATCGGCGCCGATGCTCTTCTGACGGCCGGCCAAGTTCCGCTCGGTGACGCGCAACAGTAAGCTATCGATTTGCCGCGTGACGTTGAAATCTTGTTCGAGCCGCAGGCTCCACAGATCGCGCGTGTGAACGACGATGCCTACGGTGTTGGGATCCTTGGTGCGTACCGCGACGATCCGTATCAGCGCGAAAATGCCCATGCCGCGCAAGTTGCGCATGCTCTCTTCCACGCGAGCATCGACCAAAGGTTTGCCGGTCTCGAACAAGAGCTCGCGCCGTACTACCTCGTCGCGCGTACGGAAGTGAAAGATGTTGAACCAGGTGGGCCAGATCTCGTCTTCGACGAACACGTCATCGCGCACCACGCGTATCCACGCTATCGCCTTCCCTTCGGCCGCTGCGTCGAGCTCAAGCCCTTCACGCGCAAGCAACTTTTGCGTGCGCTCCCATTCGTAGATGTCGGCGCGCGCACTCGCGCTGACGAGCTGAGAGACAGATAGGCAGAACAGCCAAACGGACAAAACGCGCATCGAAGCAACCAGGGTACCTGAAGCCGCGACGGCACCCAAGAGGGGCGTTACGCCCGACAGTTGAGCGCGTCAGCAAGCGCGCAAACCGCCGCAGGTTTGCGCAAGACCCGTAACAGTCAGGCCCGGGCCAGCGTAAGCTCGGGTATGGATTTTCGCGCTCTCATTTATGGTTCTACTGCGCTGATCATGGCCGCCTGCGCACCCGCGAGCTCCATGGGCGCGGATCCTCAGCCCAACGCAGCGAACAGCATCGAGCAGGCCGCGCCGTCGTCCCAACCCGCTGCGCCCGGCGAGGGCAGCACGAGCCCTGCGCCTGCACTCGGCGCAGGAGAGGCCGAAGCGATCTTTGCAGGCGGCTGCTTTTGGTGCATGGAGGGTCCGTTCGAGGCGTTGAGCGGCGTCTTGTCCGCAACGTCAGGTTACACGGGAGGTAAGGTTCCTGGCGCAAGCTACGAGCAGGTGTCGAACGGTGGCACCGGGCACTTCGAAGCCATTCGCGTGGTCTACGATCCGGCGCGCGTTTCCTATGCACAGTTGCTGCAAGTGTTCTTACACAACGTCGACCCGACCCAAGACGACGGGCAATTCTGCGATCACGGTTCGCAATATCTTTCAGCCGTGTTCGTGCATGACGCAGCACAGCGTAAGCTCGCACGTGAAACACTCGACGCCGCGCAAAAGGAACTCAAGCGTAAGGTCGTGACGCCTGTCCTGGAGCAGAGCACGTTCTACGTGGCCGAGGCTTACCATCAAGATTTCTACCGAACACACAGCGAGCACTATCATTCTTACCGCACGGGCTGTGGACGCGACGCGCGCTTGCAGCAGCTGTGGGGCAACAGGGCTGCGCATTGAGCACACGTGTAAAAAAGGTTGGCAAGACCGACCTTACCCCTCGCTCAGGCTCTAGTCGCAACTGCCGGGTAAACTGGCGATGAACTCGCGCAGCAGCGCCACACCTTCCACATGCACAAGGCCTCGGCCGAGCGGAGGCATCTGCACTTTGGGCTCGCTGCTTTCCACGCGACATAGGTAGATGGACTCATCGGGCTGGCCCGGAACGATGTCGAGCTGACGTCCACACGTGGCGCCGCCGGCACTATCCGGACGTTTGCACACGCCCCATGTCGTCTGCGGAGCACTCTGCGCCGTATCATCCCAGCTCAGCCACATCGCGCTCGATTCACCATCCCCGCCCGCCTGATGGCAGTGGGCGCAGTTGGCATCGAGGTAAGATCTCGCGCGATCGGTAAGCGAGTCAGTTCCGAACGGATCGACCAGACGTGTGCGCTCTGCCCGCGGCTTGGGCACACGATCGAACAAACCGCGCTTCTGCCAATCGTCGATCTGATTGTCGACGTTACTGTCCATGCTGGAAGGGCGATCGAGCTGACGCGTGCGTAGACCCAAGGTATCCGTAGCCTCCGCTTTACCGTGGCACTCGTGACATTCGTTGGTATTGGGCACCGCGTAATCGTGCTGGCGAAGCTGGCCTTGCTGATCCCGAAAGGAGACAGCGAGTGTCTTGCCCGCCACCTTACGTTCTGCGTGCGTCTGCCCCTCATCCCAAACGTAGGTGTGCGGCACCAATCCGTCAGGCGTCATGACCAATAGCCGTGTTTCCAGCAGACGCTCGCCCTGGCCCTTATCGCCGGCGTCGGCGAGGTAGCTAAACGTCTTGATCAACACTGCACCCACGGGCAAACGCCAACGCCCCTCGTCGTCGTAACCGATCACCTTACCTTCTGGCAGGTAGACAAAGCGACGTTTGCTGGCGTAGTCCGAAAACAGCGGAGAGATCACATCGTAAGGGAAGGTTCGCGCGTTCGGCGTTTGCGCGACGGCATCCTTGAAGAATGGCCAATCCTCCAAGCTGTCCGGGAGCTGCTCAAAGGGATCCACGGGATCCACCACGGCCCCGCCATCTGCCGCAGGCGGCCCGCCATCGTTGCCCTGCCCTGCGTCCCGGCGCGCAGGCTTGGATTCAGAAGCACAACCGAGCCCGAGCACGAGCGCCAGCGACAAGCCTGTGCGCAGCGGAGAAATACGCGCCATGTGTAGATCAGTTCGCATCGACGCCTCGCACCAAACGGTCACCATCGGCAGGGATCGAGAGCCCACTGGGCACCGTGTCAGGACGATACTGCTCGCGCGAAATGTCGACCAGCGCTCGTCGCAAGAAGCCCAATAAATCAGCCGTTTCAGCGGCGCTCAAGGCGCGACCCTGACCATTAGCCACCTGTTCGTTGAGCTCATGCGCGACGGCCGCTTCGAACGTTTCGATGCCACCGTTGTGAAAGTAAGGTGGAGAGAAGCGCAAGTTACGCAAAGTGGGTACGTGAAAGGCGAAACGATCGGCTTCATCCGACGTGTGCTCAAAACGACCGTCATCGACGATCTGCTCAGGATTGGGCACATGCCGGTCTGCATACCGTTCGCTATCAAAGCCCGGGGGCACATGACAGTCAGCACAACCCACTTCTGCGAACAGCTGCATGCCGCGCACGTCCGAAGCGTTCAATGCCAGCTTGTCGCCGCGCAAGTATTGATCGTAAGGCGCGCGATCGGACACGAAGCCACGCACGAAAACGGCCAAGGACTGAGCGAGATGCTGCGTGGTCACGGCCTTGGCGGACCCTGGAAACGCGGCGCGAAACAACCTTTCGTACTCCGCGATCGAAGCGAGCTCGGCTACGGCTTCGTCGGGCGAGCGCGCAAGCTCCTCGGCGCTTTCAAGCGGTTTGAGCGCTTGCTCTTCCAGCGAGCTGACGCGCCCATCCCAAAACAACTGCGCGCGATAGGCCGCGTTCCAGAGCGCCGGCGAGTTGCGGCGCGTCATGTGCGGACCGCTGCGCCCGGGACCTATCGGACCCTTACCTTCTATACCCACCGAGCGCGGCAACTGATCGCCCAGCCCCCACACTTCACTATGACAAGTGACACACGCGGTGGCGCGATCAGAGGACAAGACCGGATCGTAAAACAGCAAGCGGCCCAGCGAACGCTTGGCCTCCGTCGAGGGATTGTCTCGAGGCTCAGGCGGAACGGGCAGCAAGCTGCGCGCCCAAGGCAAGACCAACTCGACCTGAGCGTCGTCTCCCGTTGGCGCGGCTGCATCGGTCGCGTCGGGTGCTTGGCCACCGGATGCATTCCCAATCGCATCGCAGCCAAGCAAGCACAAGACCGACAACAGCCATCTCATCACTTATCCTGGCGCAAGTTGATCTTCTCAAAGGGTGCGGGCAGCGTGCAAACGTACGGCGCAATGTCCGTAATGTCAGCCTTGCGACTCAGCAGATCAAAGTTTTGATTGCTGCCAAAAACACGCAAGGACGGGATGGCGGCGTCGACGCAAAACTGACTGTCGGGCGCATCGGGCGGCGTGCGGCCATCGTACAACACGGTCTCGACCGTGCTGCCGAACAGCTCTTTGACCGGGCCGTTCGGAGCCTTACCATTGTCTTTGTACTTGTTATCGTGAATGTAGGTCTTGCTGGTGTCGGGGTCGGTGCCATCGGTGGCCGCAGCGCAGTCCTTACCACCGCCTGCTTTGCAGATCAGATTGAAAGTCTGCGAGCTGAGCGTCAGCACCGCGGAGGATCCGTTGTTCGTAAGCTCGTTGTTGCGCAACTCGGTCTCATCCGCGGCCAACACCATCACGCCAATGCCCGCCGGAACGAACGACACGGTCGTGCCCGCTTGCGCGAAGTTCTCGCGATTGTTGTTCTCGATCTTGTTGTCGTGGACGATGCAGCGGTACCCATCCTTTTTAACCTTACCCGGCAAGGTAAACACCATCACGCCCGCGGTGTTGTCGTAGCTATGGTTGCCCATCACTTCGGCATCGTTCGTGTTCTCGATCTCGATGCCGGCCACGTTCCCGTGCACGTCGTTGTTGCGCACGATCACGTTCGAGCTCTGCCCGACGTAGATGCCTGCATCGGACGCGCCTTCGACTTCGCAGTCTTCCACCAGCACGTTCGTGCATTGCACAGGATACACCGCGTAGGCGCCGTTCTTGGTGATGGAGCCTGCATCCCAGGTTACCTTCAGGTTGCGAAACGTCACGCGGTCCACACCCTGCACGATGATGCTGTTGCCCTTGGTATTCTTGACCGTCAGGTGCTCGATCGTGAAGCCGTCCGAGCTGACGCTGACCGCATCGTCGCCAACCTTTTGTCCGGCAAAATCGAGTACCACCGCCTCGCGGTCGTCCGCATCTCCGCGAACCGTAAGGTCGTTGACACCAATACTCAGCTCCTTCTCGAGCTTATACACGCCCGCCGCAAAACAGACCACGGACTTGGTTTTCGCCTCGATCAGCGCGGTCTGGATGGCTTCCGTGTCCCAGCTGGCCTCGATCACTTGATCGCAGCCTTCGAAGGATTGCGAGCCCGCATCGGGACCGTTGGCCCCCGCGTCAACCTTGTCGCCCGCGGACTTCTTATCATCTTCGCCGCAACCTGCAGCAGTCCCAGCGACGAGCAGTGTGATCAACAGCCAATTCGCGCTCAGGCTTCCAAGCTTCAACATGTCCCCTCCTCATTCTAGTAAAAGAACCTGACTTCAATCGCCGACGATACGCGGCAGCAAACGGTTTGCGAGCACATCGACGGGCCACAACATCAGGTCTTGCAACTCAGGTACATCGAAGCGCTCGTACTCGCGCAAGGCGAGGTGGTGAGCACACAAGCGAACCCAGCCCATGGGTGCCGGCAAGCCCCAAGGCGTCAGTCTTCGCTGTCTTAGGATCAGAGCAAGCGACAGCGCTGGCACGCGCCGGGATGCATCCGCCAAGGCCTGCGGCAGCACCTCGCCGTATTGGGACAAGAGCGACAACACGCGCAGCAACAGCGTGCGCATCTGAGCCTCGGGCAACAAATGTTGTATGCGCGCCCAATCGAGCTCATGGGCGTGGCGCCGAACGATCAGCGTAAGGTCCACGATCCAAAGCAACATCGGCCCCAAGTTGCGCAAATGGCCGCTCATATGGGCCACGGCATGGGCGATCATGGCATTGGGTTCGAACACGCGAACACTCAGACCGCGCAACCGCACGAGCTCGACTTGGTGAGTGATTACATCCCATGGTTCGCCTTCGAATAGACGCAGCCTGCGATGCGCATCGCACACGATGCCGCTTGGGGTCTCGAGCACCACCGCATCCTCTTCGGGCGCTGCACAGCTCGGGCCATAACCAAGCTCCGCCAGCACGGCCAGCATCACCTCGGCCTGACCGGGTGCTGCCACGAGATCGATGTCGCCCATCGGACGCGCACCAAAGTCTGCGTAGTAACCGTCGGCCAATACCACGCCCTTCATCACGAGCGGCGTTTGCTCGCGCTTGGCGAGTGCGCGCAACAGCGTGGCCATCGAAAGCATAAGGCCGGTGTTGAGCGCACGGACTTCGCCGTAGGCGCGCTGCAATTCCTCGCGCACAGGGGTGGGCAAGCTAGAAAACAGCTCTAGGCGCTGCAGCTGCTGGTGCAAAAGCGGCAACACGCGATGGGGCCGCAACGTGCGCGTGGCATGAGCCCATTCCGCAACCGTGGCCCGCTCGACCACAGCTCGCGAAGCTTCCGCCACGGGCATGTCAGCCCGCGAAAGCGCGATACGAAATAGGCTCTCGATCAAGGGCTGCACGACTTAGTTCATGCCTCAGGTAAAAGCCTCAGGTTAGGCCTGCGGAATATACTTATAACGCTAGGGGCGCCAGCTAATACTGCAACAGCGTGCCGTCGCGCGTGGCACGCCGCACCGCCCGCGAAAACGCGAACAAGCTCACTGGCACCAGCACGAGCGCGTAAACAGCGAGCACGAGCGCGTGGAAGAGCACGTCCGAAAAGCCCTGTCCCTGGAGCAGCACGGCGCGCACTGCCTGGCTTGCGTGCGTAATCGGCAGCAGTTGGGCCACCGCCCCCAGCCATTTCGGCAAAATCGTGATCGGATAGACCACACCCCCGAGCAAGAAGAACAACACCGAGACGATCGGCCCGACGGGGTCACCGCGCTTCCACACCATCACGAAGCTTGCAGACAAGATGCCCATCGCCACGAAGATCGAGGTCGTCAAAACGATCAAGGGCAGCTTGTTGCTCGCGCTTCTACTGATCGTTTTGACGACCTCGATCTTCGTGGCGATGGGCATCTTGTCTGCAAGCTTCGTGATGGT
>JBKJIA010000436.1:0-5762 GCA_046598735.1 Polyangiales bacterium | reverse complement strand
TCGCCGTCTGCCGCGTGCAGCATCGCCAGCGCCAACCTGTGCAAGGCGGCCACCCCCTCACCACGAAGGCGTGCGAGCCGCTTCACGTTGCGCGCGAGGATCTTACGGTGTTGACGTACCTCCACGCCGCGCGCGATCAGCGCCGCTGCGCAGCCGCCTTCGACGATGGCCGTCATCGCACGGGGCACGGCCGAGAGCTTGCCCGACGACAGCCAGGGATTGCCGATGCGAAAGCGCGCAAGACCCGCCTCAGGTCGGCCGGCGTATAAGTGAATGAGCGCGAGCCACCACGGGTCCTCGAGCACGTGTCGGCCGGGGGGCACATCGGCCAGTGCATTCTCGTATTCTTCGAGCGCGGCCGCGGGTTGGTCGTCGATCAAAAAACGCAGCGCGCCCACGATCCGTAAACCTACGCTGTAGTTCTTGTCGAACGCCTCGGCCGCAGAACGGACGTACGTGCCCGCATTGGCCTGCAGCGATACAAGGTCGCCCGTCCAAAACCAGTTTACGAGTAGTCCCGCACGGGCAAAGTGTTGCGGACTTGCGCCACGCGCGCCTTCGCCCGCAGATACCGCCAACGCACGTTCAAAGGGCGCGATCGCCGCCGGAAAGTGACCGGTATAGGTTTCGATGGTGCCAAGCCCTGCCCAGTACCAAGCCTTGACATTGTTGGGCGCGTCTTCGGTCATGCCTTCGAGCTGCTCGAGGATTTTACGCGCGCGCCGCGACAGCACGCCGGTCGGCGCTGACACGAAGCCAAGCCACGCCACCACGGCCACAGCAAAAATCGCATGGGCGCCCGAACGTGCGGCGTCGCTCAAGATGCGCAGCATGTAATAGGCGCCCACCACCTGGGAGCTAACGTGCCGACTGCCACCAGACCACAACAGTAAGATCTGCCGGTGTTGCTGTTCCGAAAAGGGTTTGCCACGCGTACTGATTGCGGCCTCTACGTCGGGCCCCCCGCGCAGCACGAGCCAGGCGAATTTCGCGCCGCCCAGCAGCAGACACAGCCACTCGCTCTTGGGAAGCCTGAGCTTTTGACTGCGAGCGAGCGTATCGAACAGCTCGCTACCTTCTGCATTGAAGCCGCCAAAGAAAAAATGCTCCATCGCCAAGCGCCGATACTCGAAGGCTTCGTGCTCGCTTTCGCTGAGCCGCGCGGCTTCGAGCAAGTGACGCGCAGCGTCGCGGTTTTGCCCGGCGGCGGTACACACTTCGCTCAAGCGAACGCGCAGATGCCGCTGATGAGCGCAGTCATCGCGATGGGCAAGCGCGTAGTTGAGTAGCTCGACCGCGCGATTGAAAGCGAGCGCCGCAAGCGCCTGATCGGCAGCAGACTCCGCATGACGCTCGGCCAAATCGTGGCGAGCGGCCGCCGCGAAGTGCGATACCGCAGGCTCGAGGTCAGCCGGCTCCTGAGCAAGGTAAGCGTAGGCAAGACGAATATGGAGAGCGTCGCGGCGCTCGGCCGACAAGTGATCGACCACCACTTCGCGCACACGATCATGGTAAGGCTCGAGACGCAAGACGCTGTGCGAAGCATGCGCACGCACCAGCGCGCTGACGCGGAGCTCCGTAAACGGCGTACCACCGGAGGAAAGCTCGGCGACGTCGAGCGCCATGTCGCGCGCAATGGGACGGCCGGCCATGCAGATCACTTCCAGTAAGCGCTGAGCGGCCTCCGGAAGCTGCTCAATGCGCGCCGACAAAGCATCATCGAGTGTGAGCGTGTCTGCCCGCTCGCGATGCTCACGTGCCAGCCGCGCCAGCTCCCACAGAAACATCGGATGCCCTTCGCACTGCTCCGCGACCCAAGCGACCGCCGCAGATTCACTGCCGTCGGGGCCCGCCAGTAGCTGGCGCGCGAGCGTCTGACGTTCGTCATCGCTCATCGGACCGATGCGCAGCTCCTTGAGGGGCGTCGTGAGCCCCTCGCGTGCAAGGAACAGTTTGGAGAGGGCGGGATTGGATTCACGTTCCTCCGCACGACAGGTGGCGATCAGTAAGATCGCCGGCGCTTCCGGCGCAGATAGCAAGTCGCGTAACAAGTCGATGCTGTCGTCATCACTCCACTGCAAATCATCGATGAACAACACGACCGGCTTGCGATCAGCCAAGGTGCCAAGCAGCTGCTTCAAGGCATGAAAGCCGCGTGAGCGAACCTCACTTTCGCTGCGCGGGCCCGTCGAGCGCATGGGCAGCTCGGCAAGTGCTGGCACCCGATTCAAGACAGGAAATAGCTGCGCCATCGCGCGCGTATCACGGGGCAAAAGCGCGGCCGCGCGCACGGCCGGGATCGCGCACAAATAGCGACTCAGCGCATCGATGATGCCGTCGAAGGCTTTGTACGGAACTTGCTCGTGTGCATAGCAACGCCCGGTGAAAACCTCTGCGTGGTGGCCGACCACGAGCTCACGCAGGAAGTGTTCGACCAGAGCCGTCTTCCCGATGCCTGACGCTCCTTGCACGAGCAGCGCCACCTGAGTGCCCGCACTCGCCGTATCAAATGCTTTGTGCAATGCGGACAGCTCGTGACTGCGGCCGATGAAATGTTGCGCGTGGGGCAAATCCGAGCTGCGCTTGAGCTGCACCACGGATGGTAAGACCGTAAGGATGTCTGCACCCGTGGCACGCTGCGCTGGATCGATCGCCAGCAGACGCATACACAGATGCTCAAGCTCGGGGTCGATTCCTTCCACACAAAGTGACGGCGGTGTGGGCGATTTCTGCTGTTTCGTGAGCATGACACTCAGGCCGCTGCCATCGAACGGGAGCTTGCCTGTCAGCGCCTCATACAAGACCGCGCCCACCGAATACCAATCGCTCGCGGCGGTGGTGCTCGCGGCGTCGAGTTGTTCGGGCGCCGCATAGGCGGGCGTGCCGACAAAGCCAGGGTCGGTCAGCCCGACGTCGTTCTGTTCGCTATCGCGGGCGAGGCCGAAGTCGACAATCACCACGCGCCCCTGCGGCGTGACGAGAATGTTGGTGGGTTTGATGTCGCGATGCAGCTTGCCTGCCGCATGGATGGCCAGGACGCCTTCGGTGAGCTGGCGCAATGTGGAGAGGATGCGTTCACGGTCGTAGCCGCCGCTCGGCGTGCGCACGTAGGCATCGAAATGAACGCCTTCGATGAGCTGCATGGTGAAGAACCAATGCCCATCGTGAGAGAACAATTCATGCAGCGTGACGAGGTGCGGATCGATCACATCCGCCAAACGACGAAACTCATTCTTGATGCGATAGATCGAGCTTGGACTCAGCCGCGTTAGAATCTTGAGCGCGACACGCGTGCCTGCTTGAGCGCGGTCCGACGCTTCGTACACCACGCCCATGCCGCCGCTGCCAATGCAACGCAGCAGCTCGAAACGCCCCGCCAAGACGGTGCCGATGTTGCTATCGACGAAGACATCGTGGGTCGGGCGCATGCCGAGCTCACGTACCTTACTGCCGCTGTCGTCCGTTACTGCGACGGGCGAACCGGGCCGGCGATCGTTGCCTACCACCGGACGAAGATAGCTTCGTAAGGGTGGTACGCCATGAGTGGCAGACGACAAATAAAATGAATGGCCATTCATTGACCGACCGCAGGCCCGCGACATACTGACGACCATGCAAAAGGCCGTCGTAACGTGTGCCCTGACGGGCGTGTTGACCAACCCCACGCAACATCCAGTGCCGGTGACGGCCGAGCAGATGGCGAAAGCTGCGAAGGATGCCTTCGACGCCGGCGCCACGGTGATGCACGTGCACTACCGCAATCCCAACCCCGGCATGGGCCACATGCCCACGTGGGATCCGAACGTCGCGGCAGAGATCACGCAGGCGATTCGTGAAGCTTGCCCAGGCGTGATCATCAACATGACCACCGGTACCATTGGTCCCGATATTTCGGGCCCGGTCGCATGCATGGAACGCATCAAACCAGAGATGGCCGCATGCAACGCGGGCTCCCTCAACTACCTCAAGGTCAAGAGCGACGGTAAGTGGGCATGGCCACCGATGATGTTCGACAACACGGTCGACAAGGTGGAGCGCTTCCTCAAGGCCATGGCCAGCGTAGGCGCGATTCCCGAGTTCGAATGCTTCGATGTCGGCATCGTGCGCTGCGTCGGTCTGTACGTAGATGCAGGCCTGGCCAAACATCCCGAATACAACTTCGTGATGGGGGTGGAGTCGGGCATGCCGACCGATCCTGATTTGTTGCCCATCCTGCTGAAGCTGATCAAGCCCGGCTCCAACTGGCAGGTGACTGCGATCGGCCGCCAGGAGATCTGGCCCTTGCAGCGCCGCGTGGCCGAGCTCGGCGGCATGCTGCGCACAGGCGTAGAAGACACCTTCTATTTGCCCAACGGCGAGAAGACCACGGGCAATGGCCAGCTGATTGACGCGATCGTGAAGATGGCGCGCGAGGTCGGGCGCGAGATCGCTTCGCCTGCGGAAGCGCGTAAGATCATCGGACTTACACAGTAAGGGGCGCTGGAACACTGTGGAACAACGTCGTGGAACACTGTGGAACAACGTCGGAGTACGGAAATTCGGAAAGTCGGAGATTCGGAAAGCCCTGCGGAGCTACACTGCCCTCGACGCTAGCAGCGTGTCCCATACGCGATCGACCAAGGCGTGCACACGCTCAGGTTGGGGGGCCAAGCGAACCAAGTCGGAGGCCGACGATGCCCCGATTCCCAGCGCGCGCGCCATCTCGATGCGAGCACGGCCCGAGCGCGCCCAAGCAAGAAGGGACACCCGGCGAGCCAGCGCTACTTCAGGGCGGTGGTCACGTGCACCACGACCGCGCGGTTCCGTTCCTACCACTGCGTGGACCGCAGCGAGCACAGCGGTCGAGCTCAGCTCGCGCCGCACAGGGCCGAGCACCGAACCGGCGGCGGCGAGCAACGGGAAGGTTAGTCCCTTGTCGTTGCGCTGCGGTGTTGCAATTCTGACCGGTGCCCCAGCCGTATAGCGCGCGTCGCGGAGCGCCCTCTGCGCATCATGCTCAGGACGCGGCGCGCGCGGCTGGCCCGAGCACGAGCGGACCCAACTATCGAAAGCGATCCTACCGGCGGCGTCATCCGAATAGCCGCACAGAGCGAGTCCGCGCTGCACACTTAAACTCGCAATCGGTGGCTCTAACCCTAAGTACGCCCGATGACTCGACCAGCTGGTGTCACCAGCCCAAGTGACGAGTCGCGCACGGACAGGATTGTTGTGAACATAGGCGACCACGTAAGGAACGCGGGACGCTTCGAGCAACTCCGCGTACGGCCTATCTGCAAACACGGACCCGAGTCCTCGATGCCGGCGATTGAGCCAGCGCGCCATGCGCGAGTGAGCACTCTTGGTCCAGCTCTCCAGCGAGTCGAGCCCTGCCTCGACCACCAGATGAACGTGACTACTCATCAGCGCGTAGCCGAGCAGAATCCAGTCAGTGCGTGCAAGCGCGTAGGCCAGCCGCTCCAGATAGGCCCCGCGTTCGTCGTCCTCCACGAGCTGCCAAGACCTATCGACAAAGCGCGTGATCACATGCTGAACGACGCCGGGCGCTTGAATACTCAATTCACGAGACATGCGCCCGTATCGATCATCCCGCGACCTGGTTGCGTGCGCACTCCGAATTTCCGTACTCGCGACCTGGTTGCTTGGCGCACTCCGAATTTCCGTACTCCGACGAGGGCCTCATCCGACACACGTACTCGAAATGCGCGCAGCTCGCGTACCGGGTTCGGCTGCAACGTCTTCACACGGAGCTTGCGAACACATAC
>JBKJIA010000388.1:0-8861 GCA_046598735.1 Polyangiales bacterium | reverse complement strand
CAGTCCCCGAGCGCGTGTTCTACGCCGAGGCGGTGAAAGGGGGCTCCGTGAACGACGCCACCTCCGCCGAAGCCAAAGTTCGCCATGATGTGCGTGTGAGGCTCGACGATGCCCCACACCGAGCCGTCCGCGAACGAGGGCGGCGCGACGGTGCCCTCGGCGTCGACCGTCAGCTCCGGGTGGTCGGCGCAGCCAACGGTAGGGACGATCGACAAGGTAGCCGCGCCGAGTGTGCCCCCCGTTTTGCGATGGCGAAAACGGTATACTTCTTCGTTTGCAGTACCTGCCCCTTCGAGCACCCATTCGGCTTCCGATGTGTAGCGGTCTACCTGCTCGGTGACATCCGAACGCAGGCGTGTTTGCCGAATCAGGTTGCCTGCCTCGGACACCACATACCCCCTGTCGGAATCGTAGAGAAGGTAAGTAGCAAGGTCGGCCGCCTGCATACGAAAGGGCGTGGCACTGTTGCGAGTTCCGGCGACGAAAGCGTAGCTAACTCCCCTGTCGTTCTTCGTTAGCCACCGTCCCCCGCTGTCGCGAATCGCGTAGCAACCACCAGCAAAGTGATAGAGGTCGAGCGCGGCCGCGTTGGTCGCCACCTGACCTGCGTCCGCGTCGTGACTTGCCGGTGACTCACATCCCGCCGCAGGCAGCAGTAAGGTGCTCAGTGAAAGCAGCGCAGCACTCGCAACCCGTTTCATTCCCGTCTCCTTCGCATTCGCGCTTGCGCGCCCTACGCGTCCGCACGTCTTAGGGTTTGGGCCGCGGTTCGCTCAATCCGGCTCGCCAAAAGGTGACGTTGAGTTCAACTATTCGCGCCACCAGACCGGTATGACTTAGAGCATTTCGTCCGCCACGATCACGTGCACTGTGGCGAGACCGTAAGCGACTCCAGACACCGCTTTGGTAACCTCGATCGTCAGCGTGCTGCCCTGGGCGGAGGCCGTCGCCGCGTCCCACACGTCTTGCGGAATCGTCACGCGCGGCATATCGGGCGTCTCGACATGCACGAAGCCATCCCAGGCGAAACCCTCCGCGCTGACGTACACGCGGACGTCTTGGGGAGGTAGCGAACCCGGGCTGAGCTCGAGCGTCGGCGCGGTGAGGCCGGGTGGCAGCACCGCCTTGTCGGAGGGGTAGAGCACCTGGCTCGCGTTCGGTGGCGACAGCGTGAGCCCCGGATCGGGCATGGCAACCCCCTGGAGCGCCCGCAGATTGTCCTCGCCCACCGCTGCGCTCACGTCGCGCAGTGCGACGCCCACGTAGACTCTCGCCGTCGCACGCTCGGCCCCGTAGGTCGCAGTCAACTCCACCTCGCCTGCGGTGATGCCGCGCGTCGTGACGGTGCCCTGGTCGTCGACGTCGACGATGTCGCCGGAGACCTGCCAAAGCACGTCGCCCCGCGGCTGCACGGCGCTGCCCCAAGACAGCTGAAAACTTCCCGTGCCCCTCACGCCACGCTCCGTGATCACAAGCACGGCCTCCGAGGGTTCGATGGACAGGCCATGTGGGTGGCCCGACTGGCCACCGTCCGAGTCTGTGTTTGGATCACTTGGCTCCGCTCCTGCATCCTGGACGCGGGACAGCGTGTCGGGCGCTTGGGCGTCCAGGCTCTGGTTCAGATCAGACGGGTCGGAACCTGCCGTACAAGCTGTGATGAGCAGCGTGCACGCAAGAGCAACGCGTCGCGCCAAGGGAGTGCGTGACTTCATGGTTTCGAGGAGCCGGAGGCGGAGCCGCTCGGCTCAGCCCGCATGGCATCGATATCGAACCGTGGGCGAACCGTGACGAAACGAGAACAAGGCAACTATCGCCGGAGACAACAAGCCAAGTCTCACGCACTGATGGGATGGCGATAACGCGCTGATTGACGGCCAACGCCTAAGCCAGAGAGACTCTAACCATTCATGCGGACCTTGTTTATCACTTGCCTTCTGCTCTCGGGCTGCTCTGGCGCCTCCAGCCAGCGTGCTCCCGACGCAGGGCCGCGCCTCAACGACGCGCAGGTCTCGATGGACGCGAGCCGCGCACCTACGCCTGCCGACGGCGGCGATGCTCAGGCGCCCTGGGACTTTGCTATGCCGTGCCAGAACGAGGCCGCTGATCTCGACGTAGCGCCGAGTGCCACGGAGCTCGGACAGGCAGCGGGCAGCGTGCTGCGCTGTGTGCGAGGACCACGCCTCGAAAACGCCGACGTGGACCGGCTTGCCCGTTCATCCGGCTACACCGGGCGAGCACTGAAGAGCGCGATCAGCGTTTCCTGGCTGATCTATCGAACCGAGCGCGGCACCGAGCCGCCGAGCCCGGGCTTCGGCAGCGCCGTCGTATTGTGGCCGACCACACCGCGAGCGACCGAGCTGCCCGTGATCGTGGTGGGGCACGGCACGGTGGGCCTAGCACCGAGCTGCCCGCCGTCGCGCGAAACACCAGACGCCGAGGAGACCTACCTGGCGGAGCTTGGCTACGCGCTCGCGGGCGATGGCTATCGCGTGATCCTGCCCGATTTTGCTGGCTATGCGGCGTTCGGCGCGCAGGGCAATCCGCCGCCCGGCTATCACGCTGCGGTAGATGAGGCCAAGAGTATGCTTGACGCGGCCCGCGCCTTGCGCTCACTGGAGCCCGCTGGATTTTCTAAGCAAGTGGTGCTGATGGGCCATTCGCAAGGTGGCCACGCGGCTCTGAGCGCCCTCGCTTACCACGCAGATTACGGCAGCGGAGGAGAGCTCGCTGCCGTGGTCGCTTACGCACCGAGCTGGTTCCCGATGACATCCTTCCCCGCCATGCTCGCCCTCGCGAACTCCTTCCCCTTGCCCGAAGAAGCGAACTCAGTCGCGGCCAGCGTCTGGTACCACTATTCGAACGCAGAGCTGCTCGACGGGCCGGGAGCGGGGGTATTACTGTTCGCCCCGAAGCAGCGCGATGCGATTCGCGCCTTCTTCGAACGCGAGTGTGATCCGGACGCGCTCTCCAAGCTCGGTAAGAACATTGGAGACTTGTTCGATCCATCCTTCACCAGCGACGTCGCCCCCTTCGCCGGCCTAGGCGTACCGTGCTTGTCGAGTCGCTGCGCGACCTGGATGGCTCGCTACAAGGCTGACCGCCCCCACCTCAAGAACGAGGCCAAAAGCGTCCCGCTGCTGGTGCTCCATGGAGATGCGGATGATTGGATTCCTCCCGAACGTGCGAAGTGCGGGTTCGATCGTCTCGCCGCGGATGGCGCAAACACCACGCTCTGCATCGTGAAGGGTGCCAAGCATGACCCACTGGTCGGCATGCGCTCTGAGTACGTATCCGACTGGATCGCGTGGCACACCCTCGGCGCCAAAGATCCAGGCACTTGCGGTTTTGGCCTAGGCGCGCTCGTCGACGAACAGGGGCAGCCGGCGGTTTGCTCCGCTCTGCCACCAAACGACTGAAGTCGAAATCCCCGAGCACTCAACCCGATCGGGGAGTGCTCAGTACCAGTTCAATCCTACGCAACAGTCGACTTCAACCGCCCCGGAGTTTGCGACGTGGCCAAGGGTACTCCCGACGGACCGCATTCATCCACCGAGAGGCCCCACTCGACGGGACTGTCCGCGTGGGCGAAGGCTGCTTCAACCATGTGCCCGTACAAATTGCCGGTCACCTGCATGGCGTAGATCGCCGAGCCGAGCTCGCGCTCGTTGGTGATCAACGTCTTGATGTAGCCATCCATCATCTGATTGTGCGCGACGTCGATTGTCGCATGGTCGTGCAGGAAGCGCATGGCCGTTCGCGGCACGCCGACGTTCGCGAGCGCGTCCATCAGCACTCCACCACTGCCGGTGGGAAGGAACTCCAAAAAGTACAGGTACCCGATGTATCCCACCGGGTTGAGATTGTAGATTTGGTGAAAAGGAAAGGCGATCAGCGCCATCGTCTCCGGCAGCGGATTCTCGAAAGGGAGGGTGGTCGTGTCGAGGCCCAGCTCGTTGAGATCGTCGTGGGCCAGTTGGTCATGTCCGATCTCGGAGGTCGCGTGCTTGAAGAAGCGCTTGACCGCCGCACGCTGGTGCCCTCGGAAGTACACAGTGGCCAGGGCTTGGATCTGAGGGTTCTCGCGCGTGTGGTGAAACACCTGGCGTATGTAGGAAGCATAGTGCGGGACCCCCATGCGCCCTTGCTGAACGCGGGCTAAGCCAGCGCTGCGAAGGAAGTCCGCCTGAACCGTTCGAAATGCTGTCTGTAATTTGAGTCGTGCATCCATGAATATCTCCGTGAGTGGGCGGCTCAAGCAGCCGCGCGAAGTTGTTGTAAATGGCGAAGAAATGGCGAGCCCACCCGTCGGAAGTGCTGCGCGTCGCGCATGCTGAGCTTCATGACGGCCACCGTGCCGAATTCGGCATGAACCGTCTCCGGCACGTGCACGCAGTAGCCGAGCCGCTCAAAGAACGGCACGCGCGCGGGATACACGTCGATGAAGTCGAACAAGATGCCGTCGTTCAGCGCCTGCCGATAGACCGCCATGGACAGCCGATAGGCGAGTGTCGTGTTGCGGTAGTCGTTCGCGACGAGCAACTTGGTGACGATGCTTGTGTGAGCGGGGTGAGCCGCGCCCACGCGGTCCATCTGATACAGCGTCGAGTAGTCACCTAAGTCGCTCGTACGTGCGTAGTTGATGCGTAAGGTTCCAACGATGCGGTCGCCGTCCGACGCTGCAAGTAGGTGACCCGTGCGGTCGAGCGGCTCTTCGATGACGCGACGTCCATGGTCGGCGTGCAGCTGAGTGCGCTGCAACTCCTCCACGTAGACCTCGTAGCGCAGTCGATGGACCGCGTGTGCCTCATCAGGGGTTTGAACTGAGTAGATTCGTACAGCCATTTGTCACTTCCCGGCGCGTCGCTTCCAGCGGCGCTGGGAGCGTGCGTCAACATCAATTTTGTGGGGGGGAGTCAGGGCGCCCGGCCGATGCGCGGCTGAGCTCCTACGGAAGTCCTAAGAGCCAGAGTCGTGCCAGGCGTCTATCTCATGCATTCATTTGGGTTTTCGCAACACCGAGTGAAGCCGTTGCGGTAACGGATGCATTTGTGCACCTGATCGGCTTCCAGAAGTTGCAGAGGTGCAAGGCTCGCGGGCTCTCAGTTCCGTGCCGAGACGGGCGGTGATGAACGGCGATGTGCACCTTCCACATCCAAGCCTTCGTGGAAGAAACTGCTGGCCACCAGCCGCGTAGGAAGCTTCCCGGACAGGATGCGGCGGATCCGAAGGCATTAGCGGGCTTCCCCGAAAGGAAGTTGACCGGATACAAATCCGGGGAGCCTTTCCGAAGAGGAACTCGCGGCGGGTGCGGCGGGTGCCGCGGCACGCAGTTGTCGGCCCAACGCACTTGCCTGGAGCTGATGGGCGCGCGGGTAAGGTGCTGGGGTTTGTGGTGCCCGCCGCGCCTAGCGCGTGAGCTTCGGGCGTCGACTGAAGAGTGCTTCGAGATAGCGACCGGCCGCTTGCATCGTGCGCTGCACGCCAGTGCGCAGGCGTCGCAAGCCCGCCCAGGCCACCTCGCGTCGAACGTCTGCCACCAGATCGCTGTGCGGGTCCAAGCCGCGTAGGACACCATCGAGGATCGCGAGCGCGCGCATCAGCGCGAGCAGTGCGGGCGGCAGCCTTAGGGAGTGGGTGCGGCTCATCTGAAACATCTGTCCCAGTACTACGCTGCCCCCTTGGGATGCGCTCTGGAGCACCTGATTGATCTCGCGCGCGAGCGCCTGTTCGTCGACCGGGGGTTGCGTCGCCTCGTTGCTGGCCGCCCCGCGCGCGATCGACACCACCGCCCGGGCGAGCGTGCTACGCATGCCAAGGGATAGTGCGACGCCGGCCCGCAGCAGCTGGCTGCGCAGGTGCTCGTCGAGAACGTCGATGGTGCCGAGATCGAGCAGCACGATGCGCCCGTCGGCCAGCACGAGCAGATTGCCCGGATGTGGGTCGGCGTGGAAGACGCCGTGCTCGACGGTCTGACGCACGAACGCGCGGAGCAGGGCGCTGCGCGCGCGGGCACGTGCTCCGACATCGAGATCATCGAGCCGCTTCCCCACCACGAACTCCATCACCAGCACGCGTTCGGTGGTGAACGCTTCGTAGATGCGCGGAACATACACCTCGGGTGCGCCATCGAGCAGGCTGCGCAGTCGTCGAGCGTTGTCGGCCTCGGATCGAAAGTCGAGCTCTTGGCGCACCGAGCGCCCGAAGGCCCCTACCAACGCTACCGGATCGTACGCCGCGACCTCGGGCACGTGTTGGGCCAGGAGGTGAGCGAGGCGGCGCATGATCGCGAGGTCAGCCTCGACCACCAGGCGCAGGCCGGGCCGTTGCACCTTGACCGCCACCTCCGTGCCATCGTGAAGACGTGCGCGGTGCACCTGACCAATCGACGCAGCCGCGAGCGAGCGTTCCTCGAAATGGGCGAAGGCGCGGCTCACGGGCTTCCGCAGCTCCGTCTCGAGCGTCTTGCGGACCTGGCTGTAAGTCAGGGGTCGAACCGAAGCGTGCAGGGACGATAGTGCACGCGTGATCTCGGCCGGAAACAGATCAGCGCGCGTCGCTAGCAGTTGCCCGAGCTTGACGTAGGTAGGGCCCAGCTCCGTGAGCACATCGGCCAGACGCTGCGCCAGGCGCTCGCGCGAAGGCACAGGCGCGGCACCACCGGGCAAGCGGGGCACCATCACCCCAATACTGGCGACGACCTCGCCAAAACCGTGCTTGGCAAGTACAAAGCCCACGCGCTGAAGGCGCCCTGCAGCTTGCAGCCAACCGACCTGAGCTGGATGGGATTTCTCGAGCACTTGGGCTGCGAGCATAACATCGGCGAAGCCCCGTGCGGGCTCAGAGCACCGCCTTCAAGACGTTGTTGGCGTCGGGGTCAAGACATGTAGGCGCGAGGTAGTCATGTCGCCTTTCGCCCAGCTGGGCCTTGTCCATCCTCCACGACGCGATGTCAGAGCCCGCGGATCAGATGAGCACCACTGGCGTACAATACTGTTGACCGTTCTGGATCGTGAGTACGTAACCCGGGGGACATCCGCCATCCGTTGGGGGCGGGGTGCAGATGCTCTGACCGTCAGGCCGGGTATAGGTCATCCAGTTCGGGGCACAAGTGCCGGCATCGGACCCAGGCGTTGGTGGCGGCGGAGGAGGAGGGATGCAACAACCGCCCGTGCACTCGTTCCCGCTGGTGCACTCGGCGCTAGTGGTGCAGGTAGTAAGACCCGCGGGACACGCATTGCCGGCACAGAAGTTTACGCAGGCCTCCCCCGAGTCACCACCGACCTTGTTCTGGTCGCCGTCGTGGACCATGACCTGGAAGCGATAGTTGTGACCCACCTCCAGTCGGATGTCCCAGCGCACCTCGGTCCCAAACGCCTCCGGCTTCGTGATCGCGCCGGCGGGGGGCGTGTGGCCGTTGCCGTAGTCCTGGTTGTTCTTGGCGGGATCGGCGTCCGGAGTGATGGACGCGCCGCTCGCGTCGACGGTCCTAACCGCGCCCTTCCACGTCCCGGCGACATATGTCGGATTCACCGGAGTGCCGCCCCATTGCCAGTCGCCCGCCACGGCGTTCGCGTCCTTGGTGATGTCGGTGATGAACAGTGCCGGCCACATCGGACGTCCCACCGGATCGACCCCTGCCTGCTGTCCGATGATCAGGTTCGTACCCGTCTGGGGTGCATTGACGACGTCGGGGCTCTTCGTCAGGGGCGAGATCGGGAAAGACTTGGAGACGCCATTGATGACGGTTTCGTGAATGCCGAGTGTCATCGCGTGTTCGTCGTTGTAGAAGAGCTGGATGCTCGCAAAGGGGTAGCCGCCGGAGGGGACGATTGCCGCGAGGACGGTACTCTCGTTGAAGAGTATGTCCGTCAGCGGATTGCTGCTCGCGAACGGATATCCGCACTCGGTGACGACCGGGCCGACCATGCCGGGGGTGCAGGCGGTCGTCGTGACACCGCCGCCCCCGCCCGTGTCACCTGCCCCAGGAGCGCAGCTCATGGTTTTGGAATTGCAGCAGGTGCCGCTGACGCATGTAAGGCCGCGCTGGCACTTGTTCATCGGTGCGCACGCACAGCTAAGCGACCCCGGTATACAGTCGGCCTGATCCACTGAACCCGACGCACCGGCCGGGATCTGACAGGCTCCAGAGACGCAGACCCCGCTCGCGCAATCTGGCCCCGTCGAGCAGGTGGTGTTTGGCAGCATCCCGGCCGGCTGACAGAGCTTTCCGGCGCACTTGCCGCTCTCGCAATCGCTACCCTGGCTGCACGACGAGCCCGCTGGGACGGCGCCGCTGGACATCGAGCCGCCGTCGTCCGGCTTGGACCCGCCGTCGCCCGGCTTGGACCCGCCGTCGCTCGAGCCCTGGCAAAATCCGCTGATGCACGGTTGACCCGCGCAGTCTTGCGGTGTGGTGCATGCCACGGGGGCAACAATACCGCCCTTCTTCTCGTGCGAGCTGCAGGCGAAGCCCGCCGCGCCGACGACAAGAACCCACACGAGCCCGGTGTAGCTACGACGCTGTTGATAAATCATCGGTTGTCCTCTGATGTCGGCGAACGTGCCTAGCTTAGCGAGCCCCGCTTGCGAATGTCTAGGCCGCGTTGCACCGCGGGGGCGGGCAAGCCCCCCTTGCGGAGGGCGATTACCTGACGGCGAACGAGACCTTAGCCTTCAGGGTGTAGTTGTCGTTGAAGAACAAGCGTGCCTCGTAGTTGCCCGCGCCGCGCCCGGTGAACGTCAGCTTGCCGCTCTTTGCCCCGCCGGTGTACTTCCACGTAAGGTCCGAGGTATTCGCAGAGCCGGACGTGAAGAGTCCGACCCAATCTGTGCTTCCACCGGTCGCTCCCGCGAAGTTGACG
>JBKJIA010000237.1:0-2898 GCA_046598735.1 Polyangiales bacterium | reverse complement strand
ACAAGTAACCGTGCCTTCAGCGGTCGGGACGATGCGAGATCCGAAGCGCGTTGATGACGGGTTTGTCGGACCCTGCGCGTGGCACGAAGCGCACATCCATGCGCCCGTCGGTGACCTCCACGAAGAAAGTCCGCGTATCCGCCGCGAGCATCCCTACCTCATAGCGGATGTCATGAGCCGGCGAGACGAGGTTGTTCTCGACGATGACGTCAAACAGGCGCTTGCCGACCTTGGCGCCCAGCAGCTCAGCGAAGCGGAAGTCGACCTGATACATGCCGCTCGGCACGTTATCGTAGCGATAGGCGTAAGGGTCGATGCGCTGGGTCCTGTAGAGGGTCGGGTCGGGGGTGCCGGAGATCGACTTGCTGGTCGAGGCAGTCTTACTCTTCTGCACGTAGCCCCAGCTGCTCGCGCTGTAGGCCCTGTCGGCGCCCCAGGGGTCGCCGAGCACGTCGGAGTAGGCGCTGCCGCCCGCATTTACAGCCTGCTGATAGGCGGTCACGATCAAGCTCACGGGAATACGCTTGTTGGGTTCTCGACCGGAGTTCGAGCGCAGGTAGATGGATGCCAGGTACACGCCAGGGGTAAGACCCTTGGTGTCGACACTGACCGTGAGCGCACGCGACTTGCCAGCCGCGAGCACGCCTGAGGTCTCGTTGATGGAGAGCCAGCTCACGTCCGAGAACGCAGGCACGCCGCTCTCGAGCAAGTAAGCGCGATTGGGCGCGGTACCGACCGTCCACAGGTTGCCGAGCGCGTCCATCTCGAGTCCCGCGCCGTTGAAGCCGGGCGTGGGGTGGGCGAGCGTGGAGAGCACGGTGCAGTCGTCGGGGTTGAGCTCGTAGATCGTGTCCCGGTCGCTGTTGGTAGCAGCCCAGAGCACGTTGGCGGAGCCATTCCAGGCGAGGCCCGAGATGCTGCCGTCGGGAGGGGTACACGAGCTTAGTACCTGCCCCTTGTCGGGGTAGGAGAGGCCCTTGACGTGATAGACGACGCCCTCGTTCCAGCCGGCGACGTAGAAGGTGTCGTCAGCCTCGCGGTAGGCGAGGCCGCGCTGGGAGATGGCGGTCCAGGGGAAGGAGCCGGTGATCGTGCTCACGACCGCACCGGTCGCGGGATTCCAGCAGTAGATGCCGTTGTCGCCGCCGACGTTGAGCTGACACACGAGGTTGCGGCCCGCATCGTAGGCCATGTCGGCGGCCCAATCGCTGGCCCACGCCGTGCTGAACGAGGAGCCCGTGGGCAGCCCGTCGGGCGAGAAGGCTGCGTTGGTCTTGTTGCTCGCATCGGACAGCCAGACATGGCCGTCGTAGCCCACGCCCCAGGCCAGACTCATGCCCGTCGGCGCGAACGAGGCGAGTACGTCGCCCGTCGCGGCCGGCGTCCAACTCCGAACTTTGACTGAGGGGGCAAACAGCGAACGGGTGTCGCGCGCGTTGGGGGCGGCGTTGGCGTTGCGCGGCAGCCTTGCCGTGGCGGCGGTCGCCTGACGGCCACCTCCGGTTTCTGCGAGCTCCCAGGTCAGGTCGAGCGAGCCGGTGTTGCTCAGCGTCAAGGCGCGGCGGCGCACCTGGTTTTGCGGCGCGAGCAGTTGAACGCTCGACTCCGCGACCTTGGCGCGCCCGGTGCGGAGCGCGAAGCCAAGCGTGTTGAACGAGTTCTTGGCCACGACGCGGGTCACGCGCTGGCTCTCGTAGTGGTCGCGTCCAGCCTCGACGACGTAGCTGCCGACAGGGACCTGCAGGCGATAGTGACCGAGGGCGTCGGCGCGCATGGCGCGCACCTGCGTATCCCCAGTCATCGCGCGCACGATCGAGCCAGGCACGGCGAGTCCGTCGTTCTGGTCGGTGACGACGCCGTCGATGACGCCCGCGGGCGGCAGGGCGAACTGGATGGAGGTGCCGGCGGCGATGGGTGCCTCGTTGTAGGCGTACTGCAGGCCCACCCTCCCCGTTTCGTCCTCGATGCCGATGGTGGAGGAGCTCGTGCCGTCGGTTGCGTACTGCAGCGAGATCTGACCCATCTCCGAGAGCACGATCTCGAAGCTAACGTACACCCCGCTCGCGCCGAGCACCCCGACATCGCGCCACTCGATCACGAACTGACGACTGGGAGAGGTGCCGACGACCGCGGTACGGATGCTTCCCGCGCCATCGAGCACGAGGTCGTCCCACGCGGCGTAGATCGCAGCATTGGGTTCAGTCGGGTCCGGAATCACCGTGTTGGAGTAGGGAGCCGAGGTCGAGAGGAACTGCACAAGGCCGTTGATGGACACGTTCGCGCTGGTGTACGTCTGCCCGTAGTAGACGAACGGGAACGGGAGGGTGACCGGGAACGACAGGTCGTCGCCGCTCGTCGCGAGCACCTCACTACCCTCAAGGTAAGTATAGGCGGCCGGCCGGCAGCTGTAGCCGTAGGCGTCCTTCTTGAGTGCGAGGGTGAAGTCGAGGGGCGTTGGAGCGCTGATCGAGGCAGCCTGTTGCGCATCGCCGAAGCAATGGCCGGCGGAAGCCAGTACGTCGTAGTTCCCTTCAGGCACGGCCGGGAAGGCATAGTGCCCCTCGGCGTCGGTGAGGGTGGTCGCGAGTGGCGTGTGCAGCAGTGCGACCTCGGCACCCTGCACCGGCGCGCCGTCGGCATCGCGCACGACGCCAGAGAGCGCGAACGCGGGTGCGAGCGGCAGCGAGAACGGTAGGGTCGTCGTGGCCCCGTCGCCGACCGCTACGCCCTGAGCCGTCTGGGTGAGGTAGCCGAATGCCCTGGCCGTGACTTGGTAGGCCCCCACTGGCAAGCGCATTCGGCTACCTCACACAGACGGCCCCAAGCGTGGCGATCAGCGAGGGAGCCACGACGAGCTTGCCGGTCTCGCTCCCGCTCGCACCCGCGTTCGCGCTCTCT
>JBKJIA010000212.1:0-4819 GCA_046598735.1 Polyangiales bacterium | reverse complement strand
GACCAGCTTAGGCAGGTTGAAGTCCGTATACTCTGTCTTCAGTGTGCCCTCAGGGCTCGTGCGCAACTTTTCGTTGCCGTTCCTATCGTACTCGAAGACGGTGCTTCCCGCGGTCTGTACGGCGTGAGGGCGATACGCGTTGTAAACACCATCGCAAGATGCAGCGCTCGTCGGATCACACGGCTGCACACTGTCATTGTAGGTATATCCACCAACGTCGAGCTTGTAGGTAAGGTTTCCCGCGTCATCGTACACATAACTCTCGACAGTCTGGCCATTCTTAGTGACCTTCTTAAGGCGATCGAGCAGATCATACTGGTAGGTGCGAGTGCCAGCGATGTTTCCCACGCCGCCGCCAGGTGTGACCGTGATGACGTTACCGTTTTCGTCGTAACTGTAGGAAAGCTCCTGTAGATTCATGGGGCCGCCCAAGGGAGCCCCGTTCGCGCCGTCGATGAGCCGTTGCACCTGGTCTGTGCCTTGTTCATAGACGGTACGCCGGGAGATCCCGTTGCCCAAGGTCTCGAGCTCCGGCGCAAGACCTTCGTAGCTTTTGGCAAGCTCCCACAGCGGTTCATCTGTCGTCGCATTAGTGATCTTAGTGACTTCGCTGCCACCATCCTGACCGCTGGCTTGGTCGTAGCCGTATCGGACCGCGTAGCCGACACCTGCGCCGACTGCTCCTTCGATGTGCAGCACGTCGAGCCTCCCGTCCGGAAGGTACTCAGCGCTCGTGGAGAACGTACCTTCGCCAGCGATCGACATCGCTAGCTTCTCTTGGAAGCCAGTGTGTACGTTATAGGCATAGTCAGTCGTCACTCCTGCACGCGCGGACCGCACGATCTTGCCCAGGTCCTGCGCGTTGCAGGCGGTGCCGGGAGTGATGCAATCCCACGCCCAGGACGATGTTCCATCAGGCCCGGTACGAGAGGTGAGGCGGCCTAGACTGTCATAGCCGTAGTCAATGTGCTGCGCGTTCGCATCGTCACTTGTGCGCAGCTGATCAAAGCCATCATATCCGTAGTTGGAAGTTCCCGAAGCAGGATCCACCCGCCGGAGGACTCGGTTATACAGGTCTCTCGTGAACTCGGTCACCTGACCTTCAGGGTCCTCAATGCGACGCAAGCTATCGAATTGCGAGTAATAGTAGTGGGTCGATAGCCAGGTGGGTGGAGCATGCCCCTCGGGCGTATCGAAACTGACCGGAGACTCAAAGATCGCCGTAGTGATACCGCGCGGGCGCTGACGACGCAGCGTGATGGCGCCGCGTGGGTTGATCGTGCCGTCCACTGTATCGCCCGGAGCGGGCGCGACGAAGCTTACCTCCTCTCGCAAGAAAGCTGCGCGAGCGCGAAGGTTTGTGACCTTAGTACCGTCAGGATAGAGAGTCCTTAGCAGGCGGCCTGCGTCGTCGCGCTCAAACTTGACCACACCTTGCGCCGCCAAATTATGAGGGCGTGACGCGGCCACCAGCGCCCCGCGAAAGTCATAGGCGAACTCCTGTGCAACTTCCGAGCTCTTAAGTCCGTCATTTGCGACCTTAACAGGCATCCCTAGGCTGTTGTAGGAGACCTCCCGTTTCGACCCTTCCGGGGAAGTTTCAAGCACGCGGTAGCTTGCGTCTACCGCCGGTCTCAGCGTGGCCGGCTCGAAGCTCGCGGGCTCGCGCTTCACTTTCGTAATGTGGGCGGGGCCGTCTAGGTCGCGATTGAACGAATGCACCTCGTACTCGCGCCCGAACGCATCGCGACGCCATTGGGTGAGACTCCCGTCCTCTGCAAGTATCGACAAGACCGCGCCCGTGCCGGGATCAACCGCCATGTAAGTGGTGTGACCCAAGTCATTTCGTATGAAATCCGGCATCACCGATCGCGACGTCCAATCGACGTGGGTAGTGCGGTCGTTCTCCGCCTGTGCACTCCATTCGCGAATGTCGGTCACGTTGTAATGATTATTTGGATCGCGCGCGAGCTCGGTGCGATGACCGTAGAGAAACCACGAGGCGCTGGCAACGACATCATCGAGAGCGAAGGGCTCCCGGGTGATCGCTTTCAAAAGGCCGCGTTCATCGTATTCCAGCGCCGTTCGTCGGAAACTGATCGGCTGTGGGATGCCATTAATGGAGCGCGTAAATGAGCTCTTTACCATCGAAGGCAGGTCCGTTTGCCAAGCCTTCAGGCGGCTCGCGCTGAGATCGAAAGAAGTGTCGGTCCAAGTAGAGGCACCGTCCGGCCACTCGTTGAGCTCCTGCAACGTGTTGCCGTACGCGTCGACTTGGTAAAGGACTCTGCGCTCGAGAACAGCATCCTCTTCAAAACCGGGCACGGGCGTGGAGCTACGAAACGCTCTGGCGATAGAGGAGTCTGTGCTGATATCGAGGTAAACGAAGGGGAGTCCTGCGTCCGAATTCTTGATCTGCCAGGCGTACTCTCGCTTGCTTGTAAGGTAGTAGGTGGGGAATCGACTAAGATCTCCGTCCTGAACATTGACTCGTCGAGAAATGGTCTTGGGTTTCGAACCGTAAGGATGCACCGGTCCGAAGAGGGTCTGCTCCACGCGCTGGTCGTATTCGGTAACGGTGGTCGAGAGAGACCCTTCGGTGGGTTTTTGCTCCGTCACGGTTACCGAAGCGAAACCTACCGACGAACGCCTGACGGGATCGCCGCGCAACCCTTTGTAACTGCGATCAAAGAGCCGCTGGATACCTGACGGACAAGAAGGTCCGTTGCATGGCGGTGGCGGTGTTCTCAGCTGAGTGCGAACCACCACAGGCGTTGATAGGTGCTGGAAGCAGCTGGTTCCGTACCGGCAATCCGCGTCGAGGAGCGGCTCGTAGTACGCACCTGGGCCGGACGCGTAAGTAAAGCTCTCGCGCGTGCCTAAGCCATTCGTGATCAGGGATAGGCTCATCCGCTCGGGCTTGCCGCCCAGGCCAAACCACCTCGCGGCGGGGATGTCGTTCAGACCAGAATTCTTGGCGGCCTTGAGCAGAGGGCGCCAAACGTGGACATCGCGAGCTCCATTTCCATCGAAGTCAGCGAATTCCACCGTCGTGCCGACGTCAAACGTTTCCGGAACAGCAGTGAGGCCAGCCCCAACCCGGAGATCGCTCGTGTGTGCGAACACCGGGCGCGTCCGGGTCTCACCGAGTTCCTGGAAGGCGCAATACACGCGCCAACCAAACCCCTTCGATGAGACACGACGTGCGCGTGTGATTTTCGCTTGCCATACAGGAGCAACTGGCAGAACCAGATCCTGACGACCATCGCCGTCGTAATCCAAGCCGAGTGCCATCTCGAGACCCACCACTAGATCAGGAGGAACCATGAACGGGATCAGGAGTTCGCCCTCCCCGTCGTCGTCCTCTCCATCTCCATCGAAATCACCCCTGAGCTGCTCGAGGACCGTCAGAAAACCCTGGTTCTTAAAGACCTTAGCGGGGTCATTCGTGTTGATCCAAGCCTCGAGACCAACGCAGTTGCGTCGGAGGTCTTTCTCGGGTTCCCCTAAGATTGGCGTAAATGGTATGCAACCCCACGGCGCGGGCTCCGCTCCACCAAAGGCACCGTCACCTATTTTGCGTGCAGCAAGCAGATCGGGCAGTCCATCGCCGTTCAAATCGATCACGATAGGGCGCAGGTCCTCTGGCTTCTTCGTCTTCTTAGGATCCTTCTTCATCCGTGGGGAGAGACCCGTCGGTACTGCAATGGGGTTCCAAGAGCCGCCGTTCTTCACAAACCGAACGGCAACAAGCAGCGGCTTGATGCCATTGCTCGACTCCCAGTTGAGCAGCAAGTTGTTCACCCCGTCGCCGTCTGTATCTAATGTTAGGGGCCGACCCTCCCCCCCTTGGTTAGGGCATGAGAGAATGCCCGACAGAAAATCGATCGCGACGACGCTCGGGACGGTTCGTGGAGTCTCGAGGCTTGTACCGGTGTTGCGTAGGAAGCCAAACGTCGCACCGCATCGGAAGAGGTCTTGGTAGCCGTCACCATCAACGTCAAGGAGTAACCAATCCTTTCGCTCGAAATCTTCGGATCCGGTGTCATGGACAGTATAGTTAAAATAGGTGCCCTGTGACCAGAGTATGAATACTTGGTTGAGGTCTGGAGCGGGATAAATCAGGTCTGTTCGGCCGTCAAGATTGAGGTCAGCAGCAAGCGCCGGATCATCTTCGCCGACCAGTTCGCTTATGGCCAAGGTGGAGGGACCTGGCTGCCCGGCCGAGGCGCGCACGAGTGCCTCGGCGGGTCCGTTTTGCGGATGTGCCGGCTCCGCGGGGGTACCGCCTACCGCAATCGGAGTCTCCCCAATATCCAAATAGAAGGTACTATCCTCCGCCCAAGCGCGATCCGCTTTGCCGTCGCCATTCATGTCGAAGAGCACGCCGCGCGGCGGCTTCGCAACTTGAATAGGGATGAGGCCGCCGCCCCCGACGGGCACATAGGTGACTTCCGCGCTGCCGCCGTTCGGGAACCCCCCTTGACGAATTCCTCCATCTACGTCTCGTGGCTCTGAGTCGATTCCGTAGAAGAATGTCGTGGGCGGCAGACAGCCCTCTCGCAGCGAACCTGGACAAACTTGGACCTGGCTCAGCCGCGAAGGCTCCGTGACCGGACGACGAACCCCCGAGAGAGAGTCAGAGAGCTGATTGGAGGGAATGTGCTTATAGTCGAGCCAGTAGGTTCGCACTGCTCGTTCGGGACGGAACGCGTCAACGAGTTTGAGACACCGGTGAAGCGAGTTTACTGAAGCAACATACTGTCGTCTGACGTCTGCGCGGCAGGTGCGCCGGGGACGACTGGCGCGGGCTTGTTGA
>JBKJIA010000207.1:0-9939 GCA_046598735.1 Polyangiales bacterium | reverse complement strand
TCAGCCCAGTGCGTCGATCACGAGATCATGAAAGCGCGGACGAAAGCCGCGGATCAGGATGTTGTCGCGCGCGGGGTGCACGCGATTGGTCAGCAGCACGGCGCATAGATCACGCTCGGGATCGCACCACAATGATGTGCCGGTGAAGCCCAAGTGCCCAAAGGATGTCGGCGAAAACAACGCGCCTGCGCTCGATCCGAGTTCGCTTTTCGTGTCCCAGCCGATCACGTGGCCCCCGCCTGCGCGCGGTGTCAGCGCCCAGCGCAAGAGCTCGCAACTAAGTAAGGTCGAGCGACTGCCAAGCACATCGAGCAACATCATGCCGAAGCGCAACACGCTGTCCGCGTCGCCAAACAAACCGGCGTGACCTGCGATGCCACCAAAAGCCGCGCAGTTTTCGTCGTGCACTTCGCCGCGAATTACGCGCCCGCGCCATTCGCAATACTCCGTGGGCGCGACGCTTGCGGCGAAATCTGCGCGCAACGCGGGATCGAGGGCCGCTGCGTAGAACACGCGATTGCCCGTCTGCATCGGTTCCGTGAGCTCGCGTGCGAGCAGCTCGTTCAATGCCAAGCCTGAGGCTCGCGCCGTCGCTTCACCCGCGAGCAAATATCCGAGATCGCTGTACACGCTGCCTTCTGCGCTGGGATTCGGGTCCGTACGTGATGCTGCCTCGCGCAGGATGAACGCGCGCGCTTCAGGGCTGCCCGCTACGCCTGGAATCTCATGAAACAAGCCACCCCAGGGCGATAGGCCCGCTCGATGCGAAAGCAAAAGCTCGAGCGATTGTGCGCCGCCGTGCGTATCTGCGAGCTCAGGTAAGTAGCGCAAAACGGGAACAGTAAGGTCGAGCAGGCCGCGCGCCGCCAAGGCCAGCGCGGTCATCGCAACGAAGGGTTTCGTCACCGAGGCAAGATCGTAAGGTGTGTCGTTATGAACGGCAGCTCCGCCCGGCTCAACAGTGCCAACGGACACTTGCAGCGATTGCCAGGCGCCTGCGGAAAAGCCTGCGACCGCGGCCACCGCACCGGGCGTCACACCGTCGCTCACCGCGCCCAAGAGCGATGCTTCGATGCGAGCGCGCGCACTCTCCCAACCCAAAGCCATGTCTTTCGTCTACCGAAGCGCGCGTGCGAGGTCTACAAACGCGCGATGTCCGATCCGGTTGCGTTGTTGAATCACCTAGCTGAGCTTCCCTTCATCACAGCGCACGTGCCAGCGGTAACAGGCACCTTGAAGAGCATCCCCGAAGATTTTTGCGTCGAGGAAATCCCGTCGTACACGCCCACCGGCGAGGGCGAGCACTTGTATGTTTTCTTCGAAAAACGCGGCCTCAACACCCCAGATGCCGTGCGCGCGATTGCGCAACAGATAGGCACCCGCAGCGACGACGCCGGTTGGGCCGGCCTGAAGGACCGTCAGGCCATCACGCGTCAATGGGTCAGCTTCCATCATGCGGGTACGCCCGCCGCTGAATCAATCAACGTCGAAGGCGTGCGGATTCTCGACGTTTCCCGCCACGTCAATAAGCTGCGCACGGGCCACTTACGCGGCAATCGCTTCACGCTGCGTTTGCGCGATGTACCCAGCGACCACGACGCGCACGTAATCGAGGCCACCAACGTCATGCGCGAGGTGGGCCTTCCCAACTATTATGGCGAGCAACGGTTCGGTCAGGCGGGACGCAATCTCGTCAGTGCCATGCGCTGGATCGTCGATGGCGAACGCGCGCCGCAGAAGCCCTTTTTGCGCAAGCTGTTCGTATCGACCCTGCAATCTGCGCTTTTCAACGGATGGCTTGGCGCACGTGTACGCGAAGGGGCACTGGACAAGGCGTACGCGGGCGATGTGATGCGCAAAGAGGAAACAGGCGGCGTTTTTGACTGCGAAGACGCCACAATCGACGGGCCGCGCGTAACGGCCTGGGAAATATCACCGACAGGTCCGATGTTTGGTTCCCGAATGCGCTCCACCACCCTCGACGCCAAGGCTCAGGAAGATGCCGTGCTTGTGCGCTGGGGAGTGACGCTCGCCCATTTCGATGGTGTGAAAAAATTTGGCGAAGGCACGCGCCGCACGGCTCGCGTGCGCCCCGAAGCATTCCAAATGGAGCGCGAAGGGTCCGATCTGCTACTCCGATTTGAGCTACCCAAGGGGTCCTACGCCACGGTGCTCGTGTCCGAGCTCTTGAAACGTCACGCGATCAACCTCACTGACGACCCATAAGCAGGCTCGCTCTCTGCTTGCTACCATCCCCTGCCTCCCGTACTTTCTGCCGCCCCAATCCCTGATTGGCGCGCGCGCTCGCCGGGCCGTTCGAGCGGGCAGCAGACCTTGATCCGGAAAATGTTGGAGAACTCATGGAAATTCAAGAACGACTGACCGCATTTGCGATGCTTGGCGCGGGCTGGGTCATGTGGCTGCTCGTCGGTCTGTCGGTCATCTGTCTGGGCGTCATTCTGGAGCGCGCTTACTATTATTTGGCGTCCAGCGACGACTTTAGGAAGCTGCGCAGCGACGTATTGCCGCTGATCAAAAAGGGCGATTTGAAAGGCCTGCGCGCGCGCCTGGACCAGTCGCGTTCATTCGAAGCCAAAGTGCTGACTGCCGGGGTCGAGTGGTCAGATGACGGCGCTGAAGCGGCCGCCGAAGGCATGGCCGGGGCGCAAGAGCTGGCCCGCTTGAACATGGATCGCAACCTGGCGTTCCTTGGTACGGTAGGCAACAACGCACCGTTCGTGGGTCTGCTCGGCACGGTCATCGGCATCATCCGATCGTTCCATGAGCTCAATCAATCGCAGGGCAAGCTCAGCGACTCGCTGATGTCGGACGTCGGCGAGGCATTGGTCGCGACGGCCATCGGCATCCTGGTGGCGTTGCCCGCGGTCGCGGCGTTCAACTTCTTTCAGCGCCTGATCAAGACACGCCTCACGCAGAGCGAAAGCCTCACGCACGAGCTACTCGCTCACTTGCGCGGTAACGGATCCAGGACCCCGAGCGCCCGCGCGGCGGAGTAGGCCATGGCAGGCAGCGCTAATAACGGCGACGACGAGATCATCTCCTCGATCAACGTGACTCCGCTCGTCGACGTGGTGCTCGTGCTCTTGATCATCCTCATGGTCACGGCCCAATACGTAGCCGACAAAGATTCGATCCCGATGGAGTTACCGAAGGGGGCCACCGGCGAATCAGGCGTGCCCTCGACGTTGTCGGTTTCAATCGACAAAGAAGGCCGTTTCTACCTCGATGCGCAGGAACTTACGCTCGACAAGATGCGCGAGCGCGTGCGTACGGCATACAAAAAGGATGCAGAGACGCGCGCCGTGATCGCAGCGGATGGTCGCGTGAGCCACTCTGAAGTCGTCAAGGTGATTGACCTACTTCGCCAAGAGAAGGTCACCAAATTCGCCATCAACGTGCGCCCCGAGGATTTGAAGAAGAGTGGCAACTGAGGTCGTAGGCAAGCGGTGGATGAGCTCGGCCAGTCTGGTCGTGAGCGTGGCCGTGCACGCGTTCACGTTCCTGGCGCTGGGCTGGTTTCCGCCGCCTGACGATCTGTTGGCCAAGAGCGATGTCGTCGAGCTTACGGTGATCGAAGAGCCACCGCCGGTGGTGGAACCTGCGCCTGAGGCAACGCCCGAGCCGGAACCTGCGCCGGAACCTGCGCCCGTCAAACCGGCGCCCAAGCCCGCGGCAGTGGTTGCGCCCAAGGAACCGCCGCCGCCTGACGCCCCGCCGCCCCCGGCAGCGGCGGAGGAGACGTTGGCTGACTTCTCGGGCACCACCCTCGTGGGCGAAGGCGAAGGTGGATGGGTCAGCGCAATGGGTAGCGGCAGCGCCATGGACAAGCCGATCGGTAAGGCAGGAGCCGTCGTCACGGGGCGCAGTCAGCCCGGCGTTGCCGGCGGTGTTGTAGGCGGTACCGGCCTGCGCGTGGTGGCTCCCTCGGATCTGAGCCGGCCACCGCGCATCGTGTCCCAAGCGGCGCTTGATGCGGCGCTAGTTCGCTGCTTCCCCAAGTCGGCCAAGCAGCAAGGCATCGAGGGCGTTGCACGCACTCGCGTACGCGTGCTGCCCACCGGCAAGATCGTGGTACTCGCCGCCGTGAATGAAACATACCCGGGCTTCGAATCCGCATGCCGCTGCAGCTTGCGCGACCAAACCTTCGAGCCGCCCCTCGACAAAAATGGAAAACCGGTCGCGACTGAGTTCTCCTTCACTTGTGAGTTCGCGGTCGACTGACGACTCGCACTCGCGACAATGTCGCCCGCACGCACAGGCCTTGGTTGCACAGCGATGCGCGGGTCATGCAATATTCCGCCGGCATGACGCGCCCCCACGTTCTCGCCCTCTTGACCCTGTTGCCTCTCGTCTCCGCGCTTCACGGAGGCGCGGTTCAGGCGCAATCTAAAACGGAGTTGTCGACCGTGCGGTTCTATCCCGCAGTCGGCGTCGGTAACTTCCTCGCGGTCGAAGGCGCTAGCGTAGGTAAACACAAGGCCGCGTCCTTTGGCGCCATGTTCGACTACTCGGCCGATACCCTGCGCGTCGAGAGACCGTGCTCGGGCATTCGCAACGTGAGTGGCACTTGTCGCAACGAAGCTACGAGCTTCGTACGCGGCACGGGCCTCTTTCATCTGATGGGTGCCGTATCGCTTTTCGAGCGTGCGCAAGTTTCGTTGGATCTACCCGTCGTCGGCTTCACGGATTCCGAGCCTTTCTATACGGTCAGGGCATCGACGAATGGCACGAGCCCCGACGTGCGCGTCCAACCGCGCGAGGGATACGCCCTCGCTGACGCGCGCCTTGCCACCAAGGTGATGATCACGGGTGGCCCGCAAGAGGCGCTACGTTTTTCGGCCAGCGCCTTCACGACCTTACCGACCGCAATGCTCACGAGCGACAGCGATTGCCGCAATGAGCAGGGCTGCAGCTACCTAGGCGAGCGCGGCGCGCAAGTCGGCGCGAACGTGATCAGCGAGTTCTCGATTCCAGAAGTACGCGTCGCTGCCAACGTGGGCGCAGCCTATCGGCCGGAGCGCACGTTCTTGACCGAGCAAACTGAAACCGAGCTGCGTTACGGAGTCGCCGGTCAGTACTACATCACGCCGTTGTTTAGCGGCCTGCTCGAGGTGGCGGGAGCTGCCAGTATTTTGGGCGGTGGCGCGGCGCCCCTCGAAGCACGCGGCGCGTTGCAGTACGGGCAGGATTTCTTGATCACGGCAGGCGGTGCTGGCGGCGTGATCGAAGGTGTCGGAAACCCGAGCTGGCGCGCCTTTGTCGGTGTCCAATGGTCGCCCACGCGACGCGACGCCGATGGCGATGCTAGCGATGACGATGACGACGCATGCCCGAGCGACCCCGAAGATCGCGATGGCTTCATGGACGACGACGGGTGCCCGGAACCAGACAACGATGGTGATGGCATCCTCGATAAAGTCGACGCCTGCCCCGATCAACGCGAAGACATGGACAAGTTCGAAGACGAAGACGGCTGCCCCGAAGGCGACAATGACGGCGACGGTGTGCCGGACGGCTACGACTCTTGCGAAGATCAGAAAGAAGACATCGACGGCGACCGCGACGATGACGGCTGCCCAGACAACGACACCGATCGCGACGGCGTACAAGACGTCGACGACGCCTGCCCGAACGTGCCCGAAGACTCTGACGGTCTCGGCGACGAGGACGGCTGCGCCGAAGAAGACTTCGACGGCGATTCAGTCAAGGATATTGACGATGCTTGCCCCGATGCCATCGAGTGGTGGAACGGCATTGCCGACGAAGACGGCTGCCCGGACGACGACGGCGACAAAGACACCGTCCCCGATGTGCAGGATCGCTGCCCCGATCACGCAGAAACGTTGAACGGCGACACGGATGCTGATGGTTGTCCGGACGGCGAGCGCGTGGTCGTGGTCAATGGCCAACGCATCCTGCCCACGAACATGCCGGAGTTGGTCGACGCCAAGACCGAGGTTCGTAACGCGGGCAAGCTCGTAGATGCCGTCAACGACTACGCCAAGCGCAATCATCGCAAGGGCAGCTTGCGGGTGGTGATGATCGCTCCCGAGGGCGACAAGCTGGCGGTGGGGCGCGCCGAGAGCCTGGCTGTGCTGCTGCGCAAGCGGGCGACCATCACCATTACAAGCGGGCACGTGACAGGCTCGCCAGCGCGCTTCGAGATTGAGATTCTGCCGCCCGGCGTGAAAGAGCTGTATCGACCCAAACCGGCTCCCACCAAGCGCGTCGCACCAGCAGCAGCGCCAGCGGCATCCGCCAAGCCTAAGGCAGCACCCGTCCCGGCCGGCGTGCCTTCTGCGCCAGCAAAACCGCCCACGAGCGCTCCGACTCCCGCGCCCGCTGCGCCCAGCCCTGCGACGAAGGATCCCCTCGATCCTTACTAAAGGCGGCCGTTTTCTGGACGCTTCCTCCTGCCAGCGTTAGCCAGGAGAGATGAAGCGCGCGCTGGCTCTTGTCCCTTGGTTCCTCCTGAGCTGCACCAATCAGCTACCGGGCGAGACGGTCGGCACCTACCGCATCGTGATGAACCTCGAGGAAAACACCTGCGGCGCGAAGGCCGTGAACCTGCGCGATGGTAAGACCTTCTCAGTCGAGCTGCGCCAAGACAAGGGTCACGGCTACTGGCACGTGGCCGATCGCCTGCCGGTAGAAGGCACGCTCAACGACGACTACTCGTTCGAGTTCGTCTTTTCGAGCTTGGTTGCCTCGGAGGGCCCCGATGCCGGCCCCAACGGCTGTCGACTCGTGCAGGACGAAGTGCTCTCGGGCAGCCTGCGCTCAGTCTCCGCAAGCGACGGCGGCATGTCGGATGGGGGTCAGGCAGGCGGCGGTCCCTTGAACGCCCTGGTCGGCGAGCATGTCTTACGCATCAGCGGCTACGGCGGCACGGACTGCTCGCGCGCGCTGCAGGTCGCTGGCGGCCCATTCGAAGCCCTCCCCTGCGAGATTCGCTATCGACTCACGGGCACACCACGCGATCCGTTCTAACCGGGGCTTGAGCGACCGCTCAATCGGCGAGCGTTGGATACTTGCCGGTGTTGTCCGCGTTGGACCGACGTTCGGCAACTACCATCATATTGGGCGATTCTTGTCCGAAAAACACGCCCGGCAGGGCCTCGCGTCCACTGACTTCGATCACGCGAAAGCCGAACTGATGCAGCAGCTGACCAAGCTCGTGCAACGAATAGAGACGCAGCGAGTATTCGTTTTCTCGCTGCTTGCCGCTCTCGAGAATCACGGTGCGCTTCACGTGTAGGCGCGAAGTGAAGAAGTTAAACTCGCTCTCCTCCATGCACACGCAACCTTCACCCTCGAACCAGATCAAGTTCGGCTGGGTGCGGATCACGTGATCGCGATTCACCACGTCCAGCAACAACACGCCGTTGGGCTTGAGCGCACGAAACAGCCGCTCGATCACCTTCTTGTTCGTGTCGTCGTCGAAGTAACCAAGGCTCGTGCCGATGCACATGACCGCATCGAAGTTGCCTTCGAAGTTCATCTCGCGCATGTCGGCGTGAAGGAAGTTAATCTTGGTGCCACGCGCCTGCGCCTCTTCCGATGCACGCGAAAGCATGGCCAGCGAGAGATCCAGCCCAACACTCAGATAGCCGCGCGAAGCGAGCTCCACGGCCTGCAAGCCGAGTCCGCAACCCACATCGAGCACGGTCGCGCCCGGCTTGAGTCCCAAGCGCTTGGCCAGGAAGTCGCACTGACGCGCGATTTGCTGATGCGTGGGGGGGCGCACGGTGCGCAGGTAATCATCGTCAAAAAACACTTCCCACCAAGGATGGGCGCGCGGCTTTGAAGGACGCGCTTCTGCCACGCGTGCGGTGCGCGTAAGCGTCTGCAAATCCGGAGGCTCAGTAGGCGATGACAGCCGGCCCAGGGGTGGCGGCGGCGGAGACGTGCGCGTGTTGTCGCGCCCAACGTTGCGCATCGCAGCTTCGACATCAAGCTCTTCGAATTCACCCGAGCTGCGGTCGTCGTCGTCTCCGTCGTCGTACGAAACCGTGATTTCTACGTCGTTACTTAACGCAGGGCGTCGCGCTGAGGAGACCTGTGCAGGTGGCGGTGGCGGGAGCGACATTTCGATCGAAGCTGCGTCGAGCTCCTCTTCGTCGATCGTGTCGTCAGCTGCAGGAACGGGCATCTCGTCCACGAGCTCGAGGGGCTCATCGTTCTGCTCGACCTCCATCGACTCGTAGGAATGGTTCAGATGGCCCGCATCTCCATAGGCCTCGTTGAGCGTGCTGTCGTGGGGCCCCGCACCGTTGGCCGCGTGACTCTCCATCGGTGGAGGTGGTGGAGTCGAAGCGGTCTTCTCGGCGGGGGGTTGCGACGGAGGCATCACGGAGGGCGGGCGGGGATGACTCGCTTGCTCGTGATCGGGCGGGGGCGGCGCAGGCGAAGGCATCGCCTCCGGGTAATCCGACACGATGCGAACGGCCCGCTGTAGGACCACGCTCGCACGGATCTGCACCGCCGGCTGCGGCTGCCGGGTCGCTCCCACGAGGCTGCTGCGCGTCGGCACATCGACGACCGGGACTCGGAGAGGCTCTGGCCGCACCTCCGAATCGCTCACGCGCCCTCCTCCCGCGACATGACCGCCTGCCCCATACGTACGACGGCTCCCGGGCGTTGCTCAAACCGTAAGCCCTGAGGTCCGACCATGACGATGGCAGTCGATCCCAAATGGAAGGTACCCAGCTGCGCACCGCGCGTCAGCGCAGGTCCTTGGTCGCCGTAGTCGAGAGCCTCCGCAGCGCGGCCCTGGTTTGTTACGATTCGAGGGTCAAAGCTCATGCTGATACGTCCGACGCCGATGGCGCCGACCATAATGGTGGCCACATCACCAAGGCCTGGGGAAGCCTGAATCGTCACAACACGCTCGTTCTGTGCGAACAAGTTCGGAAAGTAGGTGAGTCCGATCGAGTTCACGGGCAGGAGCGTGCCGTCCACATGCCGTGCCGAACGCACACGCCCCTCCACGGGCGCATGCACGCGGTGGTAGTCGCGCGGCGAAAGGTAGACGATGAAAAACGAGCCCCCACGAAAACGATCCGCTTCGGATGCGCTGCCCAGAAGCTCGGCTGCGTCGTACGTGCGACCCTTCACGAGAAACTGCGCGCCAGCCGCGATAGGTCCCATGTCTTCGATGCGTCCATCGGCCGGCGATACGAGCACGCCCTCGCGCGAGTCGATATCCCGCGCCCCGGGCTTGAGCTCCCGCGTGAAGAACGCATCGAACGACCCAAAGCCCTGCGGCGGTACGATCGCTTCGTCCATGTTCACATCGTAGATGCGCACGAACTGGTCGATGACCGCGTGCACGAGTGGCAACGGGCCCGTCAGATCAGACAGACGGCCCATGGCGCTCGACAGGTGTTTTCGGGGAAGCACGCGAAGTACTTCGGCTGCAACTCTTGAAGCGACTGGCATCAGCGCAAAGGCTTACCGAGCCGCGTGTCGAGCGTCAATGCCTCGCTTCGCTCAACGACCAAGACGAACGTCGTTGAGGCGATCGAATCTGGCTCAGATGGCGTCTTCGCCGCGCTCACCCGTACGAATGCGGATGGCCTCTTCAAGCTCGTACACGAAGATCTTACCGTCACCGATGCGGCCCGTTTTGCCCGCTTTCTCGATGGCTTCGATCACCGGCACGACCATGGAATCGGCGACAACGACCTCGACCTTTACCTTGGGCACGAAATCTACGACGTACGCCGAGCCCCGATAGACTTCCTTCTTACCGCCTGTGCGCCCGAAGCCTTTCACTTCCGTAACCGTCATGCCTTGGATGCCCACCTCACCGAGGGCGTCCTTGACCTCGTCGAGCTTGAAAGGCTTGATGATGGCTTCGACCTTCTTCATTGCGTGCTCCCTCTTGCCGTCGCGGCACTCTAACACACGGTAGAG
>JBKJIA010000180.1:0-2834 GCA_046598735.1 Polyangiales bacterium | reverse complement strand
CCCACTTCGCTGCTTCCACTTGCAACGACCTTGGTGAACGTGTCGATTTCCGTTCGGTATTCGGCATTGGCGTCTCCGTGGAGGCCCTTCACTACGACGAGCTGTTGACCGTCTAAGCAAAGCTGATCGGTGCGCGCCATCGCGGCGCCGTGCGACTTTCCATTCTGCGCGTTGGTAGCAGCGCACCGCCGGATGGCCGACAATCTCTTTAGAGACCACCCATATCCGACGGGACCATTGCCAGATGAGCTGTCGTATTGAAGCGAGAGCGCGGGTGTAAGGCCTCCCGGACCGGTGGGAACTTCGATTGGGATAGAATAGTTCGCGGTGCCGAGTTCGGTCACAGAACCATCGCCTGCGAGCGCCCCTACGCTAGACAGGGGAGTTATTGAAAGCGACGCACCGAGCGCGGGGTCTAGCGTCAGGATGTCTGGATCCACGTCAAAGGTAGGCTTGGGAATGCAGTTGCCACCAGGCGTGCAGATGCGACCGCTAGGGCATGCGCCACAGGAAGCTCCTGAACTGTCGGTGTTGCAACCTATGCGACCGCACTTGGGCACCAGGACTGGACACAGTCCACAGAGCGACTGAGTCGTTCCGCATTGAAGCCGACGATCGTCGTAGTCTGCGCAAGTAATAGGCCAGCAGATATTGGTTCCCTGAGCCTTGCCGAAGCGTGGCCCCATCCCCAACCCGCAGCTGAAGCCGGCGCCGCAATCCGAGTCGCGACCACAGCCAATCGCTAAATCACCGCACATGTCTTCGCAGATTCCGCCGCACCCGTCGCTCCGGTCGGCGCCGCACTGTTTTCCAGCACAGCTGGGCTGGCAGGTGCAGGTCCCACACGGCGCCGTTGAAGGCCCGCACTGGGGCGTCGTCGTGTCGATGCAGAGGGAAATCGAGACGCAGAACCTTCGCCAACCATCTTGTCCCAAAGCCTTCCCGTTTGGCTCGTCGGGGCATCCTTGGCCCGGACCGCAATCGGTATTCTCATGGCATTGAGTCAGCCCACTTAGTGCAGTGCATCCAGCGTTGCAGCGCTGGTTCGTTCCAGGGTCGCAGACCTCGGCACCAGACACGAAGCCATCGCCGCACCGAACGCAGTCAGGATCGGCAGTGCACGCCACGGTCGCCCCGCTGACCCGCCGCAGTTCAGATATGCGAGAAAAGGCGGACCTCGAACCATCCAGCATGGAGCCTATCGCTACGCGACCCGTGCCCAGCGCCATCGATCCGTATGAGAAAGTCACGCCGCCCGCTTCAGAACCCGTTAGGTCGACGGCCCCTCCAACGGCGTCAACAGTGATCGACAGTTTGGCGTTGCGTGCCCATTCGATGTTTTTCGTTACGGCCTGATTTCCGGCGGCGATTTTTATTAGCCCTCCGACAGCATCACGCCCAAACGAAATCGCGCCCCCATCACACGACATAAGAACGAACTCTTCCGTGGGGGAAATCTCCGCACTGGAAAATATCGGAAGCACGTCAATCCGCCACATGCCCGTGCGCACCCACGCGGGCACGTCGCTCGCTGCGAAGACAATCTGGTCGACCTTACGGGTGACCGCGGATTCCTGCGTAGGAATGTAACTCGAGGGGAACTTACCTTCCTCGAGCTGCCATCCCCAAACCGCGTAGTCTGCCGCAGGCAGCGCAGGAAACTGCGTTGCGCTGCCAGGCCAAGCACCCTTGTGACACATCTGCACTGAGGTCGATTTCGTCGCCGGCGTCGTCACCATTGAACGGCGCCCCCAGGCCGGCGGCACGCTCCAATCAAGGACCTCGTTATACCAACCGCCGGTAAGGTCGGTGAGCACCGTGCGCGTCTTCAACGGGCTCGAAGGATTGAACGAGGCTGGATCGGTCAGGCGCAACCAGGCGCTAAGACTTCCCGCTGGCATGGCATTGACGACGGTCTGGGCGCGTGACGCGTTGCCAGCCGCTTCTGCCTGCCACCTATCGGCGGTCTGCAAACCAGTCGGGCCGATGACGGCATCTTCCGTCAACGTCATGGTCGGACTTTGAGCGGCTCCGGTCCACCACTCCGGCCTATGCCCCATCGCTTCCGACCACACGACGCGGTTCGTGCGCGCCCCTTCGAACAGCGCCACGCGACCGTAACCATCGCCGCGATCTTCATAGCGAAGCTGGTCTCCGCGTGCGAGCGCCAGCGCGTTCGCGCTCGTTTGGTACGTCCCGTCCGAACCGCGCGAGAATCCGCCCTTAGAGAAGCTTAGTACCTCAAGCGCGGGCGGCGTAACTTGCGAGCCTGCGATGCATGGTTGAGAGCAAATATTTGTGCAGCTCCCGCACGATGGGCCGCCGCAGTCCACCTCGGTCTCGCCTGGGCTAAGCACCTTGTCGAGACATGAGTTCGGGACACAGGCGCCCGTCCCCGCAGCCTTCCCGAAGCGTGGCCCGTTGTCTGCTCCACAAAGTAAGGTCGGCGTACAATCCGCATCGACCTTGCACGCGGCCCCGGCCGCCGCCAAGCTTCGCAATCCTTCGAAGTCGTAGAAGAAGTTATCGTCCCCGCCGAACGCCAGTCCGGATGGGGACAGCACTGGGGTAGATTTTATGCCAGCCAACGCTCCGTTGGGGAGGGTGTGCACGAAGAGCGCGCGGCCTGCGGCATTCACGGCGTGCAGGGCGCCCGTGTTCGTCCCGAAGTAGGCCGTGCCCTGAATATCGACTGCTGGCGCGGCCTCGATGCCGCCGGACGTGTCATAGCGAAACAGTAAGGTCCCATCGCTGGGCCGAAACGCTTGCATGGAGCCGCCCGCAAGCAGACCGTAAGATGCGCCGACCAGGACGACACCTTCACGCGTGATGGC
>JBKJIA010000623.1:0-10438 GCA_046598735.1 Polyangiales bacterium | reverse complement strand
GCGGCCGAGCATGCCGTGCAACAGCTGGAGACCCACGCTGAGCCGCTCGTCGCGGGAGACCTCGAAAGGACCTCCGATGCGGTGCGTATGTCCGTGCAACTCAAGGCAAAGATCGTCAGCGAAGACGAGCATGAAACCGGTGATCGTGCGCTTCTGAACTTCGGGCATACGGTGGGGCATGCGCTCGAAGCTGCCTCTGGCTACAGCGCGCTCCGACACGGTGAAGCTGTTGCGCTTGGCATGGTGGCAGCATTTCGAATTTCTTGCGCGTTGGGGGTGGCGAGCAGCGCCCAGGCCGAGCGCATGACGCAGCTGCTTGCGCGTCTATCCTTGCCTGTCGATCTCGACGGACGCTTGGACGCACGCACGCTCGCGTACATGGGCAGCGACAAGAAGCGTAAGGGTGGTAAAGTCCGCTTTATCGTACCCGCGGCGCCCGGGGAAACGTGCATTATGGCGCTTGCGCACGAAGAGATTGTTCGGTTATTCGGTCTCTAATTCGGTGTTGGGCCTGCCGGTCAACAGCGGCAAATTTGGAAGCGCGGCGACAGCCCGATACAGTTTCCACACGGCGCGCCATGCGCGTACGCTTGGAGTGGCTTGGGGAGGGATTGCATGTTGCGTCGCCGGTCGATGAAGTTCGGTCTTCTTGCTGTGGGACTGGTCGCACCGGTTGCGGCTACGTCGTGCACCGAAGACGGTACGGCCCTCCACATCGAGTGCAACGTCGCGCCCGACGTCTCCGATGAGGGCTGCGTATGGGATCCCGGCTCGAGCACCTGTGTTTTCGACGGGCGGCTCAACATAAGATCCGCCAACAGCTACTTTGCGGGCTTCAAGGTGGTGAGCGGGCTCAAGGCACGCCGAACCACCTCGCCACCGCGCGCTGAGCCCAATGGCGTTCAACTTTCCGAGGCGGAGGTCCAGTTGCGCACGCCTGGCGGCAGCCCTCTCCCCGGGCTCCCTGAGGGCCTTCCCAATCCGTACACGTTGGTGAGCACCGGCTACGTGAAGCCGGAAGGTACTGGACTGATGCAGGTGGAGTTGTTGCCGCCCGCGTACGTGCAGTTTTTGCGCGAGCAAGAGAGCGATCCGAAGACAGCGCGGGGGCAGATCGTTGCGGCAGTCACCATTCGCGGCGTGACCGACGGGCAGGTCGAAGTAGAAACCGCGCCCTTCCTGTGGCCGATTCGCTTGATCAGCAAGAGCCCGGTGCTCGAAGACGGTGAATGCAAGGAGGTCGAGGCACAGTGCGCCGCGATTCAAGGCACCGATGGCTTTGCGGACGCTTGCGTGTGCGGGGGGGCCGTTACCACCTGCGATTTCGCGCCCTAGTACGGTACGCGTGTGGCGCAGGGCCGCAGGCTCCACGTTGGGTGCTGGCCACGACGAACCCCGACACTCAGCCCTCGCTAGCGGCCCGTAGCGTCAGATAGGTATCCGAGAGCGCAAAGCGTAATAGGGACTGAACGGTAAGGTCCTCGGCGCACGCGCGATCGAAGCTGAGGCCATCGCGCACCAGAGCCGGTTGTCCGGGCGTTAGATCGATCTTGAGTTGGCTGAGTGCGACGTCGACGGCGCCCGCCGCGACCAAGCCCACGCGTGCTGAACGTTGCTCCATGCAAGTGAGTAGTTGCGTGTGACTCAGCGTTGCAGGGATCGCGCGGAACAGGTTCGCCACTTGTCGTTGCGTGCCGCTCGGCATCGTGCGCCACAGCTCCGCTGCCATCGATGCCGCCTCACGTGGCACGGGCGCATCGTTCCCTGCCGTGGGTCCGAATGCCGCTTTGACGGCGGCTAGCAACACCTCCGCAGCCTCGGTAGTCAGCGTGGAAAGTAAGGCGCTGCCGGGCCGCGCGTGCTCGAGCAGTCGCGCCAGACGGAATCTAAGCTCCAGGGAAATCAGCGGCGTGCCCGCACCGATGACGATCGAGGGAGTTTGCGTAGGCAAGAGGCTGAGCAAGTTCGAGTCGCCGTGACGCACGTACGCTTCGTGCTGTACGCCGAGCAATTGAAACACGTCGCGCAGCACGGCGCCGTAGCTTGCGTCATCGCGCGGAGCAATGAAGTCGCTCGGTCCCAGTCCGAACGCCGACAACGGCTTGCGAAACAGTAAGCCTGCGCCTTGAAACACGTGAGCCATGATGGTGAAGGCGGGAGCGAGCGGCCCATCGTCTCGGGCTTCCAGCAGCGCAAGCCGCACGAGCGGATCATTGGCATCGAGGTGGCGCACTTCGTGCGATGCCGGCTCGTCGTGCTCGATGAAGCTCAGGACTTCGCTGGATACTTGGCTCAGGCCCCGGCGCCCGCTACGAGCAGCGAGCATCTGCAAGCTTCGGAACACATTGACCGTAAGGTCATTCGCGCGCGCGCTGGCGAGCACGGAGTCGCACATGCTGGCGGCCCATGCGGGATCGCTGCCACCTTCGGCGAGTAATCGTTGCAGTGCCGCAGGGTCGTTGCCCACGCCTTGGGCTGCGGGACGCGCAGCGATGGGCGGAGCGAGCTCGAGCAGCGATGGAACATGGAGCGGCGCCTGCTCGACAGCGGGAGCGAACGGCACGGGTTTCATCGGCAAAACAGGCGCAAGTCCAGGATCGGTATCGGTGCGCCGACGTGTTCGCGGATCCCCGCTCAAGTACTGCATCCGGGCAGTCGAGCGACCGGTGCGCATGCCTGGATCGTAAGGCGGCTCAGAGGCTGCATGGGCGGCGTTGGCCGCAGTCGCTGCAGCGCGAACGATGGCCGCGGCGTTAGCGGACGCAATCGCCTGGGGGAGGGTTTCCTGTTCGCGCGGTCGCTGTGCAATCAAGCGTTGCTCGAGCTCGACGGCCTGACGGTTTGCTGGTGAGAGGCCGCTTGCCGCACGCACGGTGGCGAGCGCGGCATCAACGCGACTCGGCGTGCGCGCAAGAGCTTCCGCCACTTCCGTCAGCAGTTGGCTGCGTTCCTCGACGCCCAGGTCCTCTTCTTGCTCTACCAGGCGACGGGCTTCATCGGCCCGAGCCGCGGCGGAGCTTTCCGAATGGAAGATGTCGAGATCGAGGCGTGCGATGGATAGTAAGGCGCGGACGCGTGGTTTGACGACCCAGGCTTCTTTGGCCTGTTCTTCAAGCATGTTGCGCCAGCGCTCGTAGGCGCCGCGCCCGGCGTCCGCGTCGCGCTCGCCCAAGCGTTTTGCGCAGGCCAGGGCCCGCAGCTCCAAATCGGAATCCGGCGTGGCGCGAAAAGCGCTTCCATAAAACGCCAGCGCCTGCTCGGGATCGCTGAGCTCGTCTTCACACAGGGTTGCTGCGCGCAGCAGCAGCTGACTTCGTTGGCTCCCGCCGGAGCACTCGTCTGCGAGCAAACGTAAGGCGCGCACGGTCACCGCGTGTTGTCCGACGGCGCGTGCCAGACGCTCGAGGCACGAAAACACGGCACCTTCCGTGGGCGCGAGCGCGAACGCTTCTTCGGCCATGGTCAGTGCGTCGAGCATGGCGCCCGAGCGCTCGAGCCAGCGTGCGCCGCGATACAACACCGCGCGTCGGCCATGCGCGCCCATCGCGGTTTCCGCCAGATGGCGATACACCTCGCGACCTGTTGCCACATCTCCGAGCTCGAGCGCGAGACGTTCGAAGTGGAGGAGAAAGCCCGTGTTGAGTGGATGGGTCTCGAGGCCGATTTTGGCCGCACGCAACGCCAGATCGGGATTGTGCAAATACACTTCGGCGGTGCTGATCGCCTCTTCCAACATTTGCGCAGAGCGGGTGGGTGAAGCGCTTGCGGACAACTCGAGCAACAGGTCGAAGGCGATTTGAGGATGTTCGCTGCTCAGCACGAGGCCGATGCCGCGTCGCAACATGTCAAGCGGCGGGTCGATACAGCCTTCTTGGGTCTGCTCGCTCGACAAGGCCGCTGTCAGCAACTCTTCCGCGCTGTCCGTGTCGTTGGCGACTTCGAGCGAAGCCAGCGCGAGCTCGAGCAGACGTGAGCGCCTGTCATCGACCGATTCAGCCAGGTCCAATCGTAAGGTCAGCACCGCAGCAAGCCGCTCCACCTCGCGCGTGCTTGCATAGACGAAAGCTAACTGCTCGAGCGCCTGCGGATCGGCCGGGTCGATTGCGAGCAACCTCAGGTAGGTGCGTGCCTCCGCGTGAAATGTACTATTTTCACGGTGAAAATGGGCCAAGCGTCGCAACTGCACGCGTTTGTCGTCGCCGACTGCGCGCGCGATCACACGCTCCAAAAGAGCACGCACCAAGCGCGGCTCAGACTGTTCTCTCGCCAGCGGCAATGCCCATTCAACGAGCAGATCGACTTGTTCGCCCAACGCGTCACTTGCGCGCATGACGCATTCGATGGCGGCACGCGGTTGATCGAGCTGAAACAGCCGCTCTAGTGCCGATAGGGCCGTTTCCGGAGTCGATTCGCAAAAACGCGCAGGCGTGAGGGCAGCGTCCAGCGCGCTCACGATGGCGGCTGGATCTTGGCCCGTAGAGCGTAAGGCCACCAAACCGAGTGCAGGCATCGGATCGAAAGGAGCAAGGCGCGCATAAGTCTCGAGCGCTTCGAGCTGCCCGGCGGCATCGCGGGTGCCAAAGCAGGCCCGTGAAAGCTTGGATAGAAGCTGAGGCGTGTCGCCGAGCACGGCGCGGGCCGCACGTAGATTGGCGGCCGCTTGGCTTGGCTCGAGCCTGTCGGACATCTCTACGACCAGCAGCGCAGCTTCGGCGGCGCGCGGATCGGCCATCAGGGCGGCTTCGGCGCGACCGAGTGCATCGCTTTCATCCTGTGCTGCAAGACAGCTCCGCGAAAGCGCCGTGAGTGCGCGGGCGCGTTCGCGCGGATCAAGCGCGGATTCAACGCGTCGTGCCCGTGCATCACGGAGGAGCGCTTCGTTGCCGCTCGCCTGCGCGAGGCGTAGCAGCCACATCAAACCTTCTCGGTTTTTGGGCGCGTGATTAAGCAGCGATAGACACGCTTCGGTCGCTCCTTGCAGGTTTCCGATCTGACGCTCTGCCCGCACCCACGAAAGCTCCGCCGACACGCGTTCGAAGCTAGTTCGCGCACCCGCGACACGCTGACTTTCGAATGCGCACAAAGCACGCAGGTCGCCTTCGAGCCGCAGCAAACTTTGTAGGCGCATGCGCGCTTCGGCTTGCCCGGGCTCAAGCTCGAGGATTTTCTCGAGCAGCTTGCGCGCGCGCGGCCTGCGCGCCGGATCGCTCCGCATGTAATCCGCAAGACGCAATCCGGCGGATACGCGACTTTGCGGGTTGGCTTCGCGCACCTCTTGTTCGAGCCCGCGCACTTCCGATTCGTATTGAGCCATGCGCAAACCGAGGCCGCGTTGCTGCTCAGCGGTCGGGCTTGGTCCGCTCACACCGGCGAGCACGCCCCACGCCCAACGTTCCACCGCTGGGGCGGGCTGCACGCTGTTGGTGCGCGAGATCAGGCGCTGCGCAAGCTCGATCACCAGGAGCCTGTCGTGCTGCCCTGAGCGCAGCGCACGTTCGAGCGCGTCCGTGATGAGCCTCAGGTCTTGCTCGTTCTCGGCAAATTGACTGATGGCTTCGCGAATCTCAGGTGCGCGCGGCTCTGCGACGAAAGCCTGCGTGTAGAGCTCGAGCGCATCGAGCGGCGAGCCCGGCAACTCCAATCTGGCTTCTGCCGCGGTTTTCAGCCAAAGCGCGCGCTCGAGACCCGAACACCGATCGGCCATTTCGGTCGCGATCACGGCAAGCTCGACCACGCTGCCAGCGGCGCTCAGATTGGTGAGCAATGGCTCGCGTAACAGCGCAAGCTCCGAGGGATCGCGATCGATAGCCTCGAGTAACACGTCGGCCGCGACGTCGGGCCGTGCGACCATCTCGGCGCGCATCGCGCCGTTCGTGTAGAGCTTGCGCGCGATTTGCGGTTCGGTCGAGCGACGTGCGGCGCGCACGAGCACTGCACTTGCCGCTTCGCCAAAGGCTTCTGCAGCCAAGCTCGATGCGTAATCGCTCGCAAGGTCTGGATGCTCAGGCGCAAGCTCCGCCGCCCATGAAAGCAAGGCCCGCGCAGCCTCCGGGCGCACAGCGCGGTAACGCTCCGCCGCTTGCCGCGAAGCTTTGACGGCAAACGTGGGATCGCCGCGCTCAGCCAGCTTTCGTGCGTAGCGCTCGCCGTAACTCGGCTCGTCCGTGGACGCGGCATGGGCCAAACGTAAGGCACGCAGGGCGCTCGATGCTTTGCCGGCGCGCGTGGCGTAGTCCGCTGTGCGAATCAGCGCTTTCGCTCGCAGCGCCGGATCACGCTGAGCGTCTGCGGCGGCCTGCGCGTAGGCATAAGCCAGGTCCGGACGACCGCTTGCCGAGCACAACTCTGCTGCGGTCTCGAGCGCGACCAAATTGTCGGGATCGGCGGCCGCCGCCTCGCGCGCCGCACGCGTGGCCTCTTCGATCGAATCGTTAGCGGTTCGAAACACGCCACACAGCTCGAGCCATGCCAGCGAACGTTCGCCAGGCGGTGCGCCGGTCGCCTCCAGGGCAGCGATCTTTCGGTCGAGCGGATCGAGCGGATCCTGCAAGGGACCCGTAAAGCTCGGGAACCAGCCTTTGATCGGATCGATGCCGATCGGACGCTCCGCGCCGCGCGTGCGACCTGGCTCGAGCATCGTGATCAACATTTGGCTAGGCGGCGCGATGCTGCCCATGTTGTCGCCGCGCGGTGCAAGCGGCGCCGGCGCCGCGATGGCCGGATTACGAGGCGCGGCAGGCGGAATCGACGGTCGCGAATCACTCAAGCGCGCCAGGCCCGCGCGCACCAGCGCAGCTATCCGCGATGGCGCCGCAGGATGCCGCACGAACAACGCCGACGACGGCATCATGTTTGGGATCTCGCCGAAATCGGCCCAATCGGCCGCACGTTTCTGCCGGGAGCTCGGAATCCAATCGAACCAGGCACTCGCATTGCGTCCGACCTGTTCGGCATCGCCGAAGCCTGCGCGCCGCGCTAACGCGTCGAGGACGAATGGTAAGGTCGGAATCGCGGGGCCCGGCGAGGCGTGCGGCTCGGGCGAAAGTAAGCCAGGTTGTCTGCCCGCCGTTTCGTCGTTGGCCAGACCACGCACTAAGCGATCGAGCCACAGAGCACGGCGTGTCTCGAGCAATACCTCGATAGGCACAAGGTCGCGCTGACGCAGCACGTTCTCAAGCGAGGTACGTGTGTCCGTCATCTGCTTTTTGGCAACGGCCAGATCCTCGAGGGTTAGCCGGCCCGCAGCCACGAGGAATTCACCGAGCGACTGATCATCGGTAGCGGGTCGCACTTCGACAATGGCGCCCTTGGCGAGCACCAGTCGTCGTCCGCCGACGTCTAGCCCACCTGAAGCGTTTCGCTCCTCAAGCTCGAGCAGCAGCCGCGCGACCGGGCTCGGAGCGATGGCGAATGCTGGCATTGTGGCAATCTTACCAGTGCGCGTAACCACGAAGGAAGTACGCGCACAGCGAACTTACGCGCTCCTCAACGCACGCTCAGGTGCGCAGGCAGCACCGCCGCGGGGCGGCCAGGTGTGAGGTGGGTCAGCCACGAGGCGCCTTCCCGCACTTGGGTGGCCTCTGAAAGCCGCGAAAGGTCGCCGAGTAGGCGGGCATCCGGGGTATGCGCTTGTGCGCCACCGAGCGCGCCCGTGAGTGCCGACAGGGGGTCGACAGCATTCGGCCAAGTCTCGATCGGCGCATCACGCGCCAGGTTGCCCCGTTCGCGGGCAAGCTGCATCGCCCGCGAAATCCCGCCAATTTCGTCGACGAGACCGAGACGTTTGGCGCGCGCACCGCCCATCACGCGCCCTTCAGCCGCTTGCGCAATCAGCGCTACATCGCGCTTACGACCCATGGCGACGCGTTGAAGAAAGCGGTCGTAAGTATCCTGCAGCAGCTTCTCGAGCTGACCGCGCTCGGCGTCACTGAATGGCGAAAGCGGGCTCAGCCAACCGGCGTGCTCCCCACGTTTGATCGTGTCGGCATGCACGCCCACGCGCTCCGCAAGGCCAGAAAACACAATCTTGCCGCCGACGACTCCGATCGAGCCCACGATGCTTCCTTCGTTGGCGAGTACGTAACTGCCTGCGCAAGCGACGTAATAACCGCCACTCGCTGCCATATCTCCCATGGTTACGATCACGGGCTTGCGACCGGCCACACGGCGCACCGCGTGCCACATGCGATCACTTGCCAGCGCCGATCCGCCCGGCGATTCGATGCGCAGCACCAGCGCTTTGACATGCTTGTCGTCCGCAAAACGGCGCATGGCCATCACGAAGGGCTCGCTTGCGGCGCGTTCGGCGCCCATGCGATCCCCATCTACGATCTCGCCCACCAAGCTTGCATACACGATGCGATCCTGGCTCTTGAGCTTCTTGCCTTCCTCGTCGTCGCTCAAAAGCTTGAGCAGGTCGCGCAAGCTGAGGGCTTCGTCCGGGTGACGCGGAAAAACCTGACGCACGTCGGTGGCAGAGACGGCTGTTTTGGCGCGTTCGCGCGCTTCATCGTCGTAGGAGACCATGTCGACGAGCTGCGCCGCGTGGGCGCTGTCCGCATGGAAGGGGCCGCCGCCTATGAGCGTTTCCAGGTCGGCGTCTTTGAGCTTGGCGCGCGTCTTGAGGTGAACGCGAAAGCGCGCGTCGAGATCATCGAGCAAGCCGTTCAGGCTCTCGCGCAAAGGCTCGGACATGCTGTCGCGTGTGAACGGCTCGGCGGCGCCTTTATAGCGACCCATTTGCAAAAGCTCCGCTCGCACCCCGATGGATTCGAGTAGCTCGCGACCATGCAGGACTTGCGCGGCGAGGCCCACCAAATCCAATGTCCCCGCAGGCGTCATGCTCAGGCTGTCGCAGTGGGCAGCGAGCGCATAGCCCGCGTTGTCCAGCGTCTCGAAAGCGCAATGGACGGGCTTCTTTTTGGCACGCAACCCATCGAAGACTTGCGCCCATTCGTCCACGTCTGACCAGTGTCCGCCCAGCTCGCCAAGGCGCACGAACAGACCGCGCGCAAGGGATTCGCTGCCCATGGCCTGTACGCGGTCGAGTGCCTTTGCGAAGCTTGGCCGCTCGTCCGTCAAAAACGATTGATCGCGCTCGCTAAAGGCGGAGGTGAGGTCGAGCTCAAGCAAGGTTGGCGCTTTGAGCGGCGGCTCTTCGTGGTTATCGCCGCCGCAGCTCGCAGGCGAGCACGCCAGCAAGCCCAACAGACCCACGCGCGGCCACGATTTCGAGCGCATGGACCTGCCGCGCACGTTGCGATGCGCGTTCAAGGCGTTGCCTCAAGCGCAGGCTCTTCCGCGGGTGCCGGCTCCATCGCGGGCGCAGGCTCGGGGGCAGGCTCGGGCGCAGGCGCAGGCGGTGGCTCCACGAACTCGCCCGCAGGGCGATAATCGCCCGCACCGGAAGGCACCGCGGATTCCTTTACGGGGGCCGCATGTCCTGCTTTCAACGAGTCGAGCTGCTTCTTCACGTACGCCGCTCGCGTGCCACTCGGCATGCGTTCCAAGTATCCCTTGTAGGCTTTGCGCGCACCCTCAAGCTCGCCGAGCTTCTTATGCGCGTCGCCTAACCCGATGCTCGCTTCGGCATAACCGTTACGTGCCGCGCGTTCGAAGTGCGCCAGCGCCTCTCGCCCTTTTCCTTGGTTCAACAGCGCGTAACCGAGCCCAGTTTCCGCTTCGGAACCAGAGGCGCGCATGGCGACAGCTGCCTGGTAAGACTTCTGCGCAGCGGCGCCATCACCACGCACCAATGCAGCGTCCCCCTGCGCCACAAAGCCGGCGTAGTCCTTTGGCTCGTCCTTACCTGCCGTGTCTGTTGTTTTCTGGCGGTCGGGCCTGCCGGACGCGAGCGCCTCGGCACCAGACTTCGTAGTTTCCGCAGTTGGTTCGGGCGCGGGTTGCGGCTTCGCGGCCGGGGCCACCGGGGGCTGCGCCCCACCTACAGAACCTAGCGCAGGAGCCCCGGGCGCCGCCGGTTCTGGCGCAGGCTCTGGTTTGGCCGGTATCGCTTCGACGCGCCCAGCCGGCCTAACTTCCGGCAGCGACGGCGTGTTGCGCATGGCGCCCACCACGACCACGCCTCCAAGCAATATCACTCCTGCTACGCCCGCGATCAGCCAAATGCGTGACGAGCTCTCCGTCGCGCGTGTTGGCGGAGCCTCATCCTCGGCCAAATACAGCTTGGCCACGGGGTTGGAAGGTACATGGGTAGGGGCCATGGGCATGGCCATGCCCGAACGCGGTGGCGGATCCGTCGGCGCATCCGAATTCGAACTCGCGTTCGACGTCGTGCTGCCGTTGAAACCTTGCGACTGAGTCGCCCTGGCAGGGGCCGTAGGGCCTGGCGCGCTCGCGGCGGGTCGCGCGGGCGGCGTGGGTGCTCCAAGGTTGGGCATGCGCGGCGGCCCGGGGATCTGCGGATTTTGCGGTCCTA
>JBKJIA010000414.1:0-8949 GCA_046598735.1 Polyangiales bacterium | reverse complement strand
CGCTCATACGTTTCATGAGCGAACGGCCCGCCGACGGTGTGGAACGCCTTACCATCGAAGAAGGTGTGATCGAGCTCGATGCCACGGCGGTGGATCTGGAGCTCGATACCGGGCACGGCGTGGCCCGCGTCAGCCGGGGCAGCAAAGTTCGCGTGCGCGCGAGCGAGCCCAACCATGTGCAACTCGATGTATTGGTCGGACGCGTGCAGATCGAACGCCAAGGCCAGGCGCAAGAGACGGGCAAGAGCGGGCAAACCCTGACCCTCGCCGCCCCGAGTCTTTCCAAATCACAATTGACCGCGCCCGCGGAAAACGCGAACGAAGCAACTGAGCCGCCCACGCCAGCAGCGCGTACGTCCGACGTGCCGCCAGACGAGACGGCAGGCGATGCGGAGATAGTCAAGAGCATTGACTTCAAGCTCGGCGCCCTTGAAAGCGCTGTCATTCACGCACCAGCATTGCCCGTAGACATCGCGCTGCCGATAGGCACATGCGCCGAAAGCGCGACCGTCGAAGTATCCGGCGGCTCCAAGAAGCGCACTCTACGCGCCGAGCCGAACCAGAGCGAAGTGTCCATGCGCCTCAAGGCAGGCTCCCAGAAACTGCGTATCCGTTGCGGCACGCAAACGCGCGAGCTTACTTTGCGCGTGGTGCGTGATGCCGCGACGCAGGAGCTTCCGCGCAGCGCGCCCGAGGTCGACGTGGCAGCCGATGGACGTCGCTACACAGTGCGATATCAGAACCTTTTACCTAGCGTCGCGTTCTCGTGGCCGAATGCCGAGGCTTCGCCGCGCTACGCTTTGACCATCAAACGCGGCCAAGGTCGCGAGCAACGCTTTGAGAGCAAATCGCCCGAAAAACACCTCAAATCGGGCGAGCTGCCCGAGGGCGAGCACACCTTTTTCTTCGAAGCTGCCAACGGGAAGCGCTCGCCCCCAAGCAACCTGCGCATCTCGTTCGACAACACGGCGCGCTCCGCATACCTGTCTGAGCCGACCGAAAACAGCGCGCGCGCGAGCTCCATTCATATCGTGGGCGGTGCGCTGGCGCGTTCCGAAGTCAGCGTCGCGGGGACCCCGCTCAAAGCCGACAATCAAGGTCGCTTCGACGCGACTCTCCCACATCCTGCGAACGAGAACGCCATCGCCGTACGCGTCAGCCATCCTTCAACCGGTGTGCACTATTACGTTCGTCGGCTGCGCTGAACAGACTTGTGCCCGACGGCTGTAGGTCCGCGGTATAGTTAAGTAGATGATGGCGTTTGCGGCAGGCGAGCTTGTCGGTGGCCGATACTGTCTCGAAGAAGTGATCGGCTCCGGTGGCATGGGGGACGTGTGGCGCGCGCGTGATCGCGTGCTCGATCGACCGGTCGCCGTGAAGCTCGTGTACGTCGGGGATCCGCGCAAGCGCGCGGAGCTGGCGAAAGACTTCCTACGGGAAGCGCGTATTTCCGCCGCGATCGCGCATCGCAACGTGGTTCAAATCCTGGACTTCGGCGCCCATCGCGAAGTGCCATTCATGGTGCTTGAGCTGCTCGAGGGGGAGACGCTGGCGCACGTCTTGGGACGCGGGGATCCCGTCTCGTTCGAATGGATTCTAGCGATCGTGACGCAAGCGCTCGAGGGCCTCTCGGCAGCGCACGATGCGGGCGTAATTCATCGTGACCTCAAGCCAGAAAACATCTTCCTCGTGCACGAACGCGAGGGTGTGTATCCCAAGATCCTCGATTTCGGTATTTCGAAAGTGCTCGAAGAAGGCGGCGCAGGCGATGCGGTCGTGAGTACGCAAGGCGGCCGCGTGCTCGGCACGCCTGCCTATATGTCGCCCGAGCAGGCGCGCGGCTTGCGCAACTTGGACAAACGCACCGACGTCTACAGCATGGGCGTCGTCCTGTACGAGCTGCTTAGCGGCAGCATGCCGTTCTTCTCGGAAAACCCGGGCGACCTGTTGCTCATGATCATCAACGGGTGCGCGGCGGAGCTTTCGGAGGCCGTGCCGGATGTGGGAAAACCGCTTTCTGATTTGGTGGCGAGGGCGATGAGCTCGTCCGCCGCCGATCGCTACGCCGACGCGCACGAGCTGCGCAAAGCGCTGATTGAAGTGGCCGACACGTTGATCGGATCCGATGCGGCGCGCAGGCTGGGGGAGCGCGTTCGTCCCGCATCGTGGCGTAAGGTTCACTCCGAGATGCCCACCACCGACAACCCGGTGGTGCCAGAACGAGCCGGACAAAGGCTGCGCGAAGATGCCAGCACGGCGGAGATTGCCGCAATCGTTGGCTCCCCCAAGCCGCGCTCGTCCGCGAAGCGCGTGTGGTTGGGCGCAATTGGCGCCGTGGCAGTGCTCGGCATCGGGCTCACCTTACTGTTTCTCGGTCGCTCGAGCGCCGCACCAGCGCAACGATTCATCGTGGTGAGTGCCGATGATCGCGCAAGAGACCGGCCTGCGGAGCCAAGTGGCATAGCGCCCATGCAAGCGGAGCCAGCGACTCCCGCCGTAGCGGGCAAGCCAGTGAGTGCAGCCCCGAAGCAGAGCGCTGCTGCGTTGGCTGCGCAAGCGTTAGCGCAGAGCTTCCGAAGTCAGAAGGCTGGCGTCGTGAAGTGCGTGAATGACCATGCGAGCGAGCTCGCGCAGAGCCCTCAGCTTGCAGTACGACTCGCCCTGAGTGCGGATGGTAAGGTCGAAGATGCCGTGGTTTCGCCCCCAGAGCTTGCCAGTGCCACCGTCGGTCGCTGCATTGCGGAAGCGGTTCGCAGCATGCGCTTTGCGCCACAGGGCTCACCGATCTCGTTCCAAGTGCCACTTACGACCAAGCGCGGAGGCTGACATGCGGTTGATCTTGAGCGCCATCTTGATCTTGACCGCGGGCTGTTCGCTCGTGGGCTACGAGGAGAAAGTCCCGGACACTTCCACCGTCGGGGGCGGCACGGGCGGCAAACGAGACGGCGGCGACACGTCCTTCAGGGACGGCGCCATGCAGTCATTGCCAGACGGCAGCACAGGCGCGGGCGACTCCGGCCAGAGCGACTCCGGCACCGGCGGCGGTCACAACGGAGATGCTCAGATCGCAAAGGATAGCGGCACGCCCATCACGAAATGCGAGACCAGCACATGCGACTTGAGTTGTCCACCGGGAGCCACGGACTGCAAGCTCGAGTGTAGACAAGCGCAGACATGCGCAGCCGAATGCGCGCTCAAAGGGACGTGCAGCCTAGACTGTCACGACGCTGGTCGTTGCGACATCACGTGCGGCCTGGATGCGGATTGCAGCGTTGATTGCCGCGGCGTCGATGACTGTCGAGCGCGCTGCTTGGCGGGTTCCGAATGCAGCATCGATTGCCGTGAAGGAGCCCACTGCAAGGACTTCGTATGTGCCCTCGGAGCGTCCTGCACCATGAAGTGCGACGTGGGTGAGACGTGCGGCTTTCAACAGTGCCCAGACCAAAAGGCTTGCCCGGACGGCGCGTACTACGTCTGCAATGCGACGTGTCCATGAAGCCTGAGACGGGGGATCGAAACGAATTTCGGGAAACTCTGCTCTCTTTGATGGAGCAGAAAACGCACTGGGCCTGGCCTGCTTTCTCGCAGGGCCGCGTGGCAAAAGACAAGCTGCACATTCACCTCGAGCAAGAATACGCGGTATTCGTGCGCGATTTCCCGGTGCTGGTTGCACGTGCCTTTGTGCAATGTCCGATTGCTTCGGTGCGTCGCGAGCTGATTGCGAATGTTTACGAAGAGGAGACGGGTGGCATCTCCGCCGGTCGACCGCATCCTGAGCTGTTCATGGAATATCCGCGCGGCCTAGGTATGGACCTTACGCGCTTTGAACGGGTGGAGCTTTTGCCGGGCGCCCAGCGTTACCGCGCTGCACTCGATGAGGCGACACAAGCGCGAGGTTGGGCTGCGGCAACGGCTGTCACCACACTATTCATCGAGGGCACTTCTCACGAGCGTGGTGAGATTGACGAGCGCGCAGCGAAACGTCCGATGCCCCCGCTCGAGGATCATCCGCTCGTGAAACATTACGGATTATCCATCGAGCATCTTGCGCTCACCAAAGCGCATCGCGCAGTCGAAGGCGATCATCGCCGCGCTGCGTGGGCAGTGGTCGATCTGATGGATGCTGCCGACTACCCCGTCGTCATAGACGCCATGCGCGCGGCTTTGAGCACGTGGCTTTCGTATCGTGACGATGTAGCCGCAGCGTGCGGAGTCGAGGCGGCCTGAGTGTTTCGGGCCGGCCCTTACGGTCGCGGCGCGCGCAGCGGCCGCCCCAAGGATTGTAGCGACGGCGCCAGGGGCCACGGACGAGAGCCCAAGTCCGCACGCATGAACGGCAGCTGTCGCAACAGGTCGCCCACAGTCGCACGGGCAGTCGGTTTGCCGCGCAGACAGCTCGTCATCATGTCCGCTAGTGGCCGCATACTCAGATCGCGATGCATCGCCTGAATCTGCAGAGGCGAGCCATCGTGCGACAAATGAGCGGTCACGATAGCGACGTCGGTTGGCGCGTCGAAAAGCACATCGCCGGTGAGCAGCTCGTAGGCCAGGCAGCCAAACGCGTACACATCGGCGGGCCTGGGGTCATCCGAGGCCTTACCTTCCGCACCCCAGATCTCAGGCGCGGCGTAGTTGGCTGTGCCGCAACCTGGACGTACGCGCCTGCCCGATAGGCCAAAGTCCACGAGGACCGGCGAGAACTTATCGCCGCTCCAGAAATTGCGCATGATCACGTTGGACGGTTTCACGTCCAAGTGCGCGATACCCGCCTTGTGCATGGCAAGGAGTCCACTCGCCACGCCTTCCAAGACGTCGAACGCTTGCGTGACGTCGAGCTGCCGACGCGTCATCAGACGCTCCAAGCTCGGACCTTCCACGTGCTCCATGACGAGGATAGGCTTGGGCTTGATGCCTGCATCGAAGGTGACGAAGCGCGCCAGATTCGGTGCATCGTCGGGCAGCGCCAGCAACGCGCCCGCCTCTTCTCGGAACATGCGCAAGAAGTCCGCCTCTGACAGCACGTGCGCGACTTCGCCGTTGTACTCGGGCACTTTCAGCGCAAAAACCTCGGCTTTTGGGTCGTCGCGCTCTTCTGATCTCCGTGCGACGAACACGGATCCCACGCCGCCTTCGCCCAGGGCGTGCAAAACATAGAAGCCGCCCAACATGCGATTGGCGGGCACCCAGTTGGGTAGAGCGCTCTCGGCCTCAGTACCCGACAGCGAGATTCGCTTGACCTTACCCTGAGGCAGGGCTGCGGCCGGGGCTGCCTCCAACGGTAAGGTTCGCAGGGCAGCCACCACGCGCAACGTGACCGTGGCCACGGGCGAGGGCAGCTCCGCCGTCGCGCACCCATCGAGCTCCGACATGGGGAGCGTGAGCCGCTGTGGGTCGCGCGCTGCCAGGGCCTGCTCAAAAACGTCACCCAACGCCCGTACTTTTTGCCCGACCGACGGCAGGCCGACCTGGGCATTGGGCGACAGACGCTTGCGCGTGCCCAACACGAGCTGCGCCAGCGTCTGCAGCGCGTCGCCCAGCTCGTCAATAGTAAGGCCACCATCATCGTCGACCACTTCAGCCTGCGCCCGCATGGCGTACAGGCCTTCGAGTGCGAGCTGCACACGCTGCAGGGACGAACGCAACACAGATACGCGTGGTGATTGCGTGGCGGGCAGCGCGCTTACTAGACCTTGCACCGCACGGATGCCATCGCGCCGTGAAGTAAGGTTATCGGCGGCACCCACCGTCCGGCGGGACAGCTCAGACAGCGCCAAAAGCGCGCGCTGCAGCTCCGGAACCATGCATGCCTCGCTCAACGTGGCGACGTCGTCCGCGTCGTGCAGATAGAGCGATGCACACAAAATCACGTCGGAGAACTCGAAGACTTCGTCTCGCACGAGGGCATCGAACGCACGCGCCAAACATGCAAACACGGCACGACGCAGCGGCGATTGCGCCTCTCGCAGCGCGCGATTGAGCAATACGCGCACGGTCCTTTGCCTACGCGTCTTACGGGTATCGAGCCAGGCTTGCTCGCTGCCAAAAGCGCCATCGGCGTCGACCAAGTGCAAGAGCGTGCGCACGCGCCTCATGCGTAAGGTGGGATGCGTGATGCGTGATGCATGCTCGATCGGAGTCTGTTCGGACGCAATCAGCCACGCGCCGAACTGTTCGAACAGCTCGTGCAACGCAGTGAGCGATTCGGTTTGATCTTCACCAAGCGCAACGAGATCTGTCAGCGTCGAGCCCGTCAACAGTCCGAGGTCGAGCTCAGCGAGCGCACCGACGCTCGCCGCGCGCCCTTCAGGAGTGCTCGTGTCGGATGCTTCGAGACACGCAAAAGCCCGCTGGGCAGATTCGATCGCAACTTTGGCGAGCGACAACGCGGCGGCCGCGCCTTGGTCGACGAAGCCTCGCAACGCGGTCGCTACCGCGCGATCGACGCTGCCCTCGCCCTCATCCCCGCCAGACAAACGCTGCATCAGCCATTCGATCGCAGCAACCGTGGTGTCGTCGTTGCGAACCTCAGGATTGTTGAGCTGGTCCTTCAGTAATTTCAACGCGAGTGGACGCTCGGCATGGCCGAAGTTAGGGCCGATCTGCTCGTCGAGCAGCTCCAGATAGGCCTCCGCAGCGGGTACGCCGCCCAGTCGCAAAAGTGCCGGCAACAGACGCACGGCAAGCTGCGGTTCCGCTTCGGCGGCGCGCGGCAGACCAAACATCATCGCAGCTGCAACCCCGGGGTCCTTCTGCACGATGCTTCCCACGAGCAACGGTTGAATGGCAGTGGCCGCCGGGCGCGCCGCGACGGCCATGCTCGCGGCGAGCGAAGCGGCTCCGCGGCGCCACTCCGTAGGCGTGAGCTCGGGATCGAGGGCGGCTTTGATCTCGTCTCCGAGACGCGGCAAGGCGACGGAGAGAAGTCCACGCGCCACTGCAACGTGTCGCCATACCAGCGATTCACGGTCAGCAAGCAGGCGGTCCCACGCGGCACGCACCAGCGGTTGCTCGATTGCCTTGATGCCACTGTCATCACGCTGGGCCGCGCGCCGTGATGCCTCGCGCGCTGCGCGTTCGAGCAAGCGCGCAGCCAAGCGACGTGATGGCAGAGAGCCTTGCGAAGGCTTATCGACCCAATCACGAACATGGTCAGGTTGCGAGATCAACGCGAGTGCCAGCTCGTCGACGCGCACGCCCACGCCGATCGGTAGCGATAGCGCAAGCGACGTACGCGAACGCATGTCCGGGCTCGACAAGCCATCGCGTGTGCCCCGCGCGAGCGCAGTGGCAAGGGTCACGAACGTATTGGCATCCGCATCCGCAAGCCACGCGCTCACCGCTTGATTCAAGTGATTGCGTTCTTCGCTCGCGGGCAAGACCGACATCAGCTCATACACTGCAAGGGCGGCGCTCGAAGCAGACAGCCAGCTCAGATCTTGAAACAAGCCGTGGGCCAGCGCGTGCCGGACGCTCGCGAGTAGATCGATCGAATCAAGCCCCTCAAGAGGAAACGCGCGCTGCGCCGCTTGCGCTGCAAGGTTGGCGAGCGCGCGACGAAACGCGGCCCGCAGCTCGTCGCCTTGCAGCGTCGTAAGCTTACATAAGTCCTGCACTTCGTGGTGCTGACCCCGCATCCCCTGTCATCAGCATACGCTCTGCCGGCGGTGTCGCGCTAAGCCAGCGAGAGTATTTTCGGCGGGCACACCTGAGCGTACAGGGCCCCAGAGCCAATCAGGGGGGCTCTGCTTCGAGCGCGACGTCGCTTGCGCTAAAAAAGGCCTCAAGCAGACGTAGCTCGACACTGCGCCCGTAGTAGCGTGCCTTCTCGCGCAAGTAGCTCGCGCCTCGCAGCTCACCTTGTGCGCCAAGCAGCACGCGCCTGCGCCGCAGCAGACTCTGCAACGTGATAGCCGCGCTTACCGACAGATTGAGGCTTTCGCTCATCCCGAACATGGGCACGCGAAAGGTAAGGTCGCAGGCAGCGAGCGCCTGCTCGGACAGGCCGTTGCCCTCGTTGCCGAACAAGATGCAGAGCGGCCTATCGACGGGCAGCGCTTCGACCTCGACTTGCCCATTCATCACCGCGCCGGCCAAGAGCACCTTGTCGGCGCCACAGCCGAGCTTTCGTTCGAATGCTGCAAAATCGGGGTGCGAGTGCGTATGCACCCAGTGATAGGCGCCCTGGGTTACCCAGCGATGATCGAGGGCGCGTGGATCGGCATCGATCACGTGCACGTGCATCGCGCCCAGCGCTTCGGCGGTGCGCACGATTGCGGCAGCGTTGTGCGGATCTTCGGGATGTTCGACGCCGACCGCGATGCTCGCGATGCGCCCATGCAGGACGTGCTCGATGCGTGCGCGCCTCGAGTCGGTGATCGATGAAGCCGTAGCTTCGATCACTGCCTGAGCGCCTGCGCGCGCGATAAACCGATCAATTGCGCCAAAATCCATGACCGGCGCTGTGCCTAACACCGAAGACCGCCCGGCGCACCCAGCGTGACGTGTTTGGACGCTTGATAACCGTATGGTAGCCTCCGGCCGCCTCGGGGGCTGCCAGGGTTGGCTCGTCCGCGGCATTACGGAGGAAACCGATGCTTCAGAATCAACGACTCGCGACACGCCTAGCGTTCGGATGCGCCATCGCGCTCGGGCTTAGCGCGTGTGGCGGCGTCACCCAGTTCAGCGACACGACCGCTATCGCGGTCAAAGGCCCCGCGCCCGCCCTCGTTATGCCGCCGCCTCCGGCCATTCCGCCGCGCGTTTTGGTGAAGAAAGACCGCATCGAAATCACCGAAAAAATCCAGTTCGACCTGGACCAAGCGACGATCAAGAGCGAGTCCCACGACCTGCTCAACGAGATCAGCAAGGTGTTTGCCGACAACCCTCAGATCAAGAAGGTCGACATCATCGGTCACACCAGCGAAGAAGGCGCCGACAACTACAATAAGA
>JBKJIA010000226.1:0-24832 GCA_046598735.1 Polyangiales bacterium | reverse complement strand
GCGGCTTCGAGTACTTTGGTGCGGTTAACAGCCACGAGGCCTTTTAGGGTCGCCCCCGCCCTTGTGGTCCCCCTGTGGGCGCACCGGACACGAGGATCAACGAAAAGTGTAGGTCTTTGAACTTCGTTGGGTCAAGGCCGCTGATTCTAAACGACACGCCAAAAAATCGAGCGAGCACGAGGATTTGAGTGTTGGCCCCTGGACCTAGCCTTTACGTCTGAAATTGCCTCACTTGAGGCGCTCTAAGAAGCGGGTGGAGATGCGTCCTGCCACGTAATCCTCAGATTCTAGGATGCGCTGATGTAGGGGAATGGTGGTGCGAATGCCTGAGATAATCGTCTCGGACAAGGCGCGCTTCATGCGGGCGATGGCTTCCGGGCGATTACGGCCGTAGGTGATGATTTTGGCGATCAGCGAGTCATAGATCGCCGGGACTCGATAGCCGCCGTACACGCCGTCGTCGACGCGCACGCCCGCTCCGCCTGGTGGGTGGTATTCGGTGATGAGTCCCGGCCAAGGAGCGAACGTGACCGGATCTTCGGCATTGATGCGGCACTCGATCGCATGACCCCGCGGCTGCATGGATTTTTCGGGGATTTGCACACTTTGACCAGCAGCCACGCGAATCTGCTCCGCCAATAGGTCCACGCCCGTCACGATCTCTGTGACCGGATGCTCGACCTGAATGCGCGTGTTCATTTCCATGAAGTACAGCTCGCCGCGCTCATCCATCAGGAACTCAAGCGTGCCGAGCGACACGTAGCCGCTTTCGCGCATCGCGCGCGCGATGGTGGCGGACATGTCGTTGCGCAGCTCGTCGGTCATCGCGAGCGAGGGCGCTTCTTCCAAAAGCTTTTGGTGGCGGCGCTGGATCGAACACTCACGTTCGCCGAGCACGAACGCACCACCCTTACCATCGCACAACACCTGGAACTCGATATGACGCGGCTCTTCGACGTAGCGCTCGAGGTACAGATCGCCGTTTTTGAAACCCGCGATGGCTTCGCTCTGCGCGCGCGGAAAACCTGAGCGTACGTCCGCTTCATTGCGCAGGATCTGCATGCCGCGACCACCGCCGCCGCCCGATGCCTTCAGCATCACAGGGAAGCCGATCTTACGCGCCTGGATCACGGCGTCTTCGACGTCTGCCAACACACCCGTGCCGGGCAAAAGCGGCAAGCCCAAGCGCAGGGCATTTTTGCGCGCGGTAACTTTGTCGCCCCAGTTCTGCATGTTCTCTGGCGTGGGTCCGATGAACGTCAGACCGCATTGCCTACAGATGTCTGCAAACTCAGCGTTCTCCGACAAGAAGCCGTAGCCGGGATGGATCGCATCGGCGCCGCTTATCTCAGCCGCAGCGATGATCGCGGGCACATTCAGATAACTGTCTTTGGCGGGCGGCGGCCCAATGCAGACCGCTTCGTCGGCGAAGCGCACGTGCAAGGCCGTGGCATCTGCCTGGCTATGCACGGCAACCGTAGGAATACCGAGCTCGCGGCAGCCACGAATAATTCGCAGCGCGATTTCACCACGATTCGCGATCAGGATCTTTTTGAACATCGCGGCGGTTCAGCTCTTCTTCTTTACTTTGAACAGCCGGTCGCCGTACTCGACCGATTTGCCGTTTTCAGCCAGAATTTCGAGGATCGTACCGTTTACGTCGGCTTCGATCTCGTTCATCAGCTTCATCGCTTCGATGATGCACAGGCTTTGCCCAGTCTTGATTTCGCTGCCCACCTTCACGAACGGATCCGATCCCGGCGAGGGGCATTCGTAAAATGTGCCGACGAAGGGCGAGGTAATGTAGTGGGTCGATGCGTCGTCTTCTGCAGGGCCTTCGCGGCCACCGGGCGCCTGCGCCGGAATGCTCGCCATGGTCGCGGGCGGCATCATGCTCACGGCTGAGTGACCCACCTGCTCAACACTGCGGCAGAGCTTGATCCGCTCGCCGTTTTTCTCGATTTCCAGCTCGCTGATGTCGTGCTGCTTGAGCGAACGCATCAGTTCTTTGAGCTGCTTCAGATCGATGTCCATGTGTTTGGGTTCCCCGGGGGTCGACTCCCTGCCGACTCACTCCCTGAGATAGTCCAGAAGGGCGCGCAGGCCAAGCGCGTAACTGTTTCCGCCGAAGCCTGCGACGGTCCCCACGCATACCGCTGCAGTCAACGACGTATGCCGAAACGCCTCGCGCGCATGAACGTTACTCAGATGGACTTCGACTGCGGGCAGCGCCACGCCTGCGATCGCGTCGCGTAGAGCCACCGACGTATGCGTGAAGCCGCCCGGATTGATCAACACGCCATGCTGTTTGTTTCGCGCCGCGTGCAAGGCGTCGATGAGCTCGCCTTCGTGATTGGACTGTTTGCAGGTCACGCGCGCATCGAGACTCTTGGCCAAGACCGCCAGGTTTTTCTCGATATCTCTGAGCGTGGTGTGTCCGTAGACGTCAGGCTCGCGGCTGCCGAGCAAGTTCAGGTTCGGCCCCGACAGCACGAGGATGGAAAGGGTTCCGCTAGCTGCCATGGCTCAAACGAGATCGTCGAGCAGCTTGGGCGTCAGGGTGCGCAGGAGAAAGCGCCCTTTGCCAAAGTTACCGTTGGGCGCGAGCGCGAGCGCCACGAAGTACTGGTCATTCAAGTAGCGAATCACGGTGGTCATGCGCTCGGCCTGAATGGCGACCTCGCGCGTGGTGCCCGAGTCGAGCATCTGCGAGGCCTTGCCGATCTGCGTGAGAATGAAGCTCAGCTCCATGCCGATCGTTTCGATGTCGAAGCCGGAGTCACCCTTGACGTAGTTCTCGACCGGAATGCCGTCGTAACCCATCACCAGACCCGCGATGCCGCCTTCGGTTCGTTCGACGACTTCGCGCAGGACTTGTTTGAACATGGTTTCTCCTCCGCAAAATCTCCGCACTTTCGCGGGCTGGGGTCAAGAACCTGCTGCGCTCACGCTCCAATCAGTGGGACGTTGGTGCACTGTCCAACCGGCCTTGACTCCAAAGAGACCACCACTATATTCGCGCCCACTGTTCACCCGCTTGCGGGTGCACATGCGGAGGTGGCGGAATTGGCATACGCGCCAGACTAAGGATCTGGTGGGGCAACCCGTGGAGGTTCGAGTCCTCTCTTCCGCACTCGGGGCGATCGCGCAAGCGATCGCCCTGTTTGCTTTTAAAGCCCGATCGCGCAAGCGATCGCCCTGTTTGCTTTTAAAGCCCGATCGCGGGGACGAGCGACCTAGACGAACAAGCCGTCGATGCGGCGCTTGGCGCTGCGGCTTTGCAGGAAGCCGCCCAGGCCCATCGTGACGGGTTTGCCCTGGGCATCCACGACGCCCGCCATGTCGAGCATGCTGTTGAGCAACTGATTCACATTGAAGCTCGAGGGGGCGTAGTAGTAAGGCCCGCCGACCGTGAAGGCTTGCTTGGGGCCGCCATCGAAGTGCACGCCCTTTTTGGCAGTGCCTAGATTGCCCGCCAAAATGTAGCCCATCTTGTGATTGGAATGGCCGAGGCCTTCGCCCAAATCACTCGCGAGCACGACCAGCGAGTTATCTAGTACGGTCGTGTCGGGGCCTTCTTGGACGGCGTCGAGCGCAGTGAGTAAGTCTGCAAACTGCTGCACGAAGAAGCGATAGCCATCGAGTAGCCGCTGATCGTAAGCCGTGGCACCGCCCCGACCTGGTCGCATCGAAGCGCTCGTACCTGGCAAGGGATCGCCATGGACCAACGAATGCCAGTTGTACCCGGCACCCGCCACGCCAGACAGTAAGGTGTCCACAGGCTCGACGCCAAAGCGCGGGCTGTCTTGCGCCACGAACTCGAGGCGGCCTACTGGCGCAAGCTCGCATGCCATCGCGTGCGTGAGCAGCTTGATCATGGACTGCGAGAGCCGCCCCATATCCGCGCCCTTGTAATCGCTGCCCGCCGCAATGTCTGTCGGAATGCTGCAGCCGGCCGAAACGGAGATTTCGACTTCGAGCTGTCTTACTAACGCCGCGTGTTCATCGAGCCTGCGCTGATCCTCTCGCGATAGCCCCTGCCGCAACTCCTTGAAGCTACTGCGCACGGCATCGAGCACGCTCTTGTTGCGTTCGCGCAAGGCTTTGTACGCAAGGTCGGCTTCGCTTGGCTGCGTGCCGGAAGCCTTCACACCCGCAAAGACTTTGGCCAGTGCTGCCGCGGGCCGCGCCATCATCGTGACGGGATTGTCGCGGCCCTCGAAGAAAAACTCGCTCGTGACCTTCTCGCCGGTGCCGTAGAGATTGGCATCGCCATTGACCGCGAGATCGACTGACGTGAGCGGATGATTTTTCTTGAGCGCTTGGCCTATCAAATACTCCACCGACGGACCATTCGCCCCGCCTGTGGTGCTGACCTGCGCAAGCAGCTCAGACATCTGATTCGTGTTGTTGCTCGGGAAGGCGCCCGACGTGAGCGTGCCCGTGAGCGCGGATTCCTTCTTGCCTGGATGGCCGTAGATGAACGCATTCCCACCGGTCTCGAGCACCATGTTGTCGATGGCAGACACGAACAAGCAGCGCTGTTTGAAGGCTTCGAGTGGCGCGGTGACATACGGTAAGGTCAGCGCAGAGCCGGTCGGTCGCCATTGACCGAGCGGTACGCCCATGGCGTAGCTGACGACGATCACGCGTTTGGGGCCTGCGGGCAGGGTCTGTGCGTGCGCTGCGCCGTGCAGTTCCTCGAGCCAAGGCAAGCCCAAGGTGATGCCGCCGAGCCCAAGCAGAGCATGACGCCTCGACAACTTCATCGGTGGCCGTTGCCTCATGGGGCCTCCTCGCTGACTGCGCGAAACAGGAAGGCATCGCTACGCGTCAAGGCCAGCAATAGCTCCCGGATGTCACCCTTACTGTCCACTGCTGCCTGATTGAGTGTTTCCAGCGTGCAGGCGTCCTCTGCTGCTTCGCGCCGTCCGAGCGAGGCGCGAAACCATTGCAGACTGTAACAATCTTGAGCGATCTGACTGTCTGCAACGAGGTCGATTAGCGCCAGTGCTGAGTCAAAGCTCTTCATCCCTTGGCCGAGATCGATCGCGCCCTTGGTGTCGATCTTTTCGCCATTTTCTTCTGTGCGAAAGCGACCCATCGCGTCGAACTGCTCGAAGGCAAGGCCAGTGGGATTGAACAACGTGTGGCAGCCGGAACAGGCAGAATCCTCGAGCAACGGCGCAAAGCGCTCGCGTGCGGTGGGCATGCCCGCGCTGCTCGTGAGCGGCCCCTGAAGGTCGACGTTACCAGGCAGAGTGGGCAGCTTCTTGCACAACACCTCGCGCAAGAAGAACGCGCCGCGATGGATGGGATTGGTGCGGTCTGTCTTGGCCATCGTGGTCATGAACGATGCTTGGGTGAGCAGACCGCGTCGCTTGAGCATCTCTACAGGCGTGAATCCCGCCGCCGTGGGTGCCTCTACGCCGTACACAGGCGCGAGTTGGGAATCGACCGGCAAGGTGGTGCCCGATAGTAAGGTGCGCAGGCTGCCATCAGCTTCTTCGAGCACGTAGCGCACGTACTCGTTCGTTTCGCGAAGCATGCTTTGCTTGAGCTCCGGTGTGAATTCAGGAAACGCGGCCGGATCCTTGGCCGCCGCTTCGAGCTCGTAGAGATGCAGCCAATCGCGATGAAATGCGCCCAGCACGTCGAAGAAGCGCGGGCTGTCCATCAAGCGTTTGGCGTGTGCCGTGATCTGTTCGCGCGTGCGCAACTTCTGGTCGCGCGCCGCTTTTCGCAGCTCCTCATCCGGCATCGAATCGGTAAACAAGTAGGAAAGGCGCGCCGCGATCTCATAGTCGCTCAATTGAATCAGCCCGGCAGCGGGCTCGCCCATGCCGCGTTCCACGCGATAGAGCAGCGCGGGCGACTGCACGAAGAACTGCAGCGTCGAAGTCCAACCGAGCTTGGCCCCCTGCGTCTTTGCGATGGCATCGAACAAGCCGCGCACGATCGTGTGCTCTTCGGCGGTGATCGGACGTCGATAGGCGCGCTCGCCGAAGGTATCGATGAACTTGTCCATGCAGCTGCTGATGTCCGCGTCGGCCAGCGACGTAGGCAGCGCGCACGGCAGCAACGCGCGCAAAAAAGGCTCTGGGTCTTTGGAGATCTCGACCGCTATCTGCTCCGCATTGTCTTCGATCGCATGGCTTTCTGAGGTATTGACGACGTTCGCTTCTGCATCGCCGCTGAAGCCCGCTTTGATCACGGTCGCTGGGAACATCGAGCCCTGAAGCACACGCTTTGACAGCTCGGCTCCGAACAGGTCGACCATCGTGTTGTGGTACTGGGTTGAGGACAGCCGCCGCAGTGGCTGCTCCGGCACAGAGCCCGCGCCGCACAGCGCAGAGCTACCGCTTTCATCGGTTTCGGCCGAGGCTGGGCCAGTCGGCACGTCGAGCAAGCCGGAACAACCGAAGCTTGCTGCGCTACAGGACAAAGCCAGAAGCTGTATGAGTCGTACACCCCTCATTGGGAGTGAGGCTAACACGCCAAGTGTTCATATCAGCCACGCTGGGGCCATTTAGCACCTACCTTTGCCTTCCTTCACGTCCCCGAATGAGGACGCTCAGGTCACGGGCATCGTAGGTCCCAAATAGGACACTAGTTTGGAGCTTACATACTTCTTGGCTGGCATTCTCCACAGCATGCCTGGATCTTTACCGGTCACGTGCACGCGATGCGCTTCAATCGTGGCTTCGGCATCAATGCTGACAACGGCGTACTTGCCCTTGATGCGCGCGCGGTTGTCATCCAGCCACTCGATGGTCATGCCGTGCTTCATCGCTAAATAATCGCCCAAGGCACGCACACGGACGCGGGCTTCGTCGATTCCCAGGTCGTGAGACTGCTCGATATCCATGGATGCTCCTGGTCAGGCGTAGATGGAAAGCACGCGCGAAAGACGCAGCGCGAGGCCCGGATGCGTGACCGCGCCGAACAAGCGCAGCCGCTTTTCGCGAACTGCCCGCACGACGGCGCGCGTGGCTTGCGAGCGCAGATCCGGCAAGAAGCCAAAACGCGGATCGGGCGGCATGCGCGAGAGATCGACGAGGGCGTCGCTGGTACCTCGTAGCACCAGGTCCGGAATGCCGTGCACGCCGCGATGAACCGTAAGCTTGCCTCGGTCAAACCGTAAGGTCACCGCAGCATCGATGTCTTCGGCGACCAGCGCGACGCGACCGCGCATTTGCGCAAAATCCGCGAGCTTGCTTGCGTGGTCGGCAAGGTTTTGTTGGAGCAGCTGCACCATCATCGAAGCAAACGGATTTTCTTCCGCGCCTGGATACAGCTCGATCACGGGCGATGTCATGTTCAGCCTCGAAACTCGGTGTCGATCGTGGCCGCGCTCAGCACGAGCTGCTTGGAGCCTTCCACATCTTTGATGATGGTCGGCAGATGACCCTTGGCTAGCTTGAGCTGCCCTTGCAGCATGGCTTTGATCGGCTCGATCTCGCCGCGCAAGACAGACTTCCACTGGGCGTAGCTAGCTTCGATCACGAAGGGCGTTTCGTGGATGAGCGCCGCGTCCGTGGTGTAGAGCGCGCCGTTGCAACGGCCGTGGCGCAGATCGAGCACGACGCCGTGCGCAGTGTCCAGGCCCAAGCTCGGCTCGGCTCGACACAGAAAAGCGATGGCGCCCTGATCCCAGCTCGCCGCGGCTTTCTGATAGAGCGGATTCTGATTGATGGCCTGGTGATAGGCCGCGGCCCACTCAGCGGATGGAAACGGGAGACCCATGGTGGCCGGTTCCTATCGCGGCGCTTCGTGTTAGACAAGCGGGGTGAGCTTGGTTCTTCGCTCCTCAAAGCTACAGCAGGCTGGTTTTCGGCACGGTTTTTCGTTGCGCACGGGCGGGGTAAGCCACGCGCCCTACGAGAGCTTGAACTTGGCGCGCAATCTCAGCGATGCGCCTGAAGCCGTGGCCGAAAATCATCGGCGTTTGGCGGCTGAGGTCGGCTACGAAATCGAGGCGCTGTTCGAGGTGAGTCAGGTGCACGGCAACATCGTGCAGCGCGCGGACGCAAGCGTGCCGGTCGCAAGTTATCGGCAACGGGAAGGCGACGCCGTGTGGGCACAAGAGCGCAATCTCGCCGTCGGCATTCGCGTGGCAGATTGCGTTCCGATTTTGCTCGCAAGTCCCAGCACCGGTGCTGTGGCCGCGGTCCACGCTGGTTGGCGCGGCATCGTCGAGAACGTGATCGAACAAAGCGTGACGGCGCTATGTCGCGCACTGCAGATCGAGGCGCGCAGTCTGCTCGCAGCGATAGGTCCGCACATCAGTTGCGATGCCTTCGAAGTAAGCGTCGACGTTGCGCAACAGATCGCGACTTGCGCAGCCCACGATCCACACGTGATCGTCGCGCGCGAGCCGCGACCGCACGTGGACCTGTCGCGCGTCGCCCGCGCTCAGCTCGAGCACACGGGTGTTGTCGCTGAACACATTGATCTGGTGACGGGCTGCACGTTTCAAGAGCCCGCGCGCTTCTTTTCGTTTCGCAGGGATGGCCAGGCCTCAGGTCGGCATCTGGCAGTGATTGTGGCTGGGTGCTAACTCAGCTGCCCGCGCGGTCTTTCACGAGCGGCTTCGCGATCAGCTTCGCGAGCAGCTTTCACGAGGCAATACGCGCTTCGGTGCACTGGACGGAGACGATGGGCTGGTTCAGCAAAAACCGTCCGGATCAGGACGCTTCAGAAAAACGCACGCTGGGTGCGGGTCTCTTTCGCCGCTGCGACACCTGCGGCGTGACGTTGGTCGCCGAAGAGTTCTCAGCCAACCTCGAGGTTTGCCCGCAATGCGGCTACCACGACGCACTCAGCGGCGAAGCATGGATGGAGCTGCTCACCGATCCCGGCTCGTTCGAAGAGTATGATCGCGATCTCGGCCCCAAAGACTTCCTCGGTTTCACCGACAGCAAGCGCTACGCCGATCGCATCAAAGCCGCGCAAAAGAACAGCGGCGTTCGCGACGCATTCCTGAGCGGCAAAGCTCAGATCGAAGCCCGAGACGTGCAGCTCGGCACTTTCATGTTTCGCTACATGGGCGGCTCCATGGGCTCGGTAGTCGGCGAGAAGATCACGCGCATGTTCGAGCGTGGCATCGAGCACAAGCAACCGGTAATCTTACTGTCGGCTTCCGGCGGCGCGCGCATGCAAGAGGGCGTGACATCCTTGATGCAAATGGCCAAGACGGTGTCCGCGCTCGGCCTTTTGCGCGACGTGAACATGCCGTTCATCAGCGTGTGTTTGAACCCCACCACCGGAGGCGTGGCCGCGAGCTTTGCGCTCTTGGGCGACATCAACATCTCGGAGCCCGGGGCGCTGATAGGTTTCGCGGGCCGCCGAGTGATCGAGAATACGATCCGTCAAAAGCTGCCTGAGGGTTTCCAGACTGCAGAGTTCTTGCTCGAGCACGGTATGATCGACCTGATCAGTCCGCGCAATCAGCTGCGTGCCCACATCGCGCGCATCCTGTCGCACTTACTCGACTAGCTCGACATACCAAGGCTGCGATGCGAAGTCTTAGCTACGCGTCCGCAACCGGTTACCTTTACGCGCTTGCCCCGCGCGGCGTGCAGCTCGGTTTGTCGCGGGTGGAGCGCGCACTCGCCTTGCGCGGCCATCCACAGCGTAAGGTGCCTGCGATCCTCGTGGCCGGCACCAATGGTAAGGGTAGCGTAGCGGCGATCCTTGCCTCTGTGCTGCGCGCACAGGGCTATCGCACGGGGCTCTATACCTCGCCCCATTTGCACCGTATGACCGAGCGCTTTCGCGTGAATGGTAAGCCGATTGCACAGCGTGAGTTTGCTAGACGCGTCAGCGAGCTTGCTCCGTTTTTGGAGCGAAAGACCACGCCGCAGCTGACTTTCTTCGAAGCATGCACGCTGCTCGCTTTCGAAATTTTTCGCGACGCCGAATGCGATGTCGTGGTGCTCGAAGTCGGTCTAGGCGGAAGGCTCGACGCTACCAATGTCGTCAAGCCGCTTGTCAGTGTGATCACCGGCATCGCCCTCGATCATCAAGATCGTTTGGGCAGCACGATAAGCGGGATTGCGCGCGAAAAGGCCGGCATCATCCATCCGTGCGTGCCTGTGATCACGGGCGCGCGCGATGCGTCGGCTTTACGTGTAATCGCGGGCATCGCCAGCAAACGTAAGGCTGCGCTGTGGCGCATCGATCGCGATTTCAGCTGCGTCGATACGGAGGATGGGTATTCGGTTCAACTGCCAGGGCGCACGTACACCAAGCTGCGTTTACCGCTTGCCGGCGTGCATCAGCGCGACAACCTCGCTTGTGCGGTGGCCGCCATCGACACCCTAACGCGCGGCGGTTTTGCGGTCTCAGAGCGAGCCTTGCGGCAGGGCATCGCACGCACACGTTGGCCCGGACGACTTGAGCTTTTGCCAGGTGCTCCCGCGGTACTACTGGATGCTGCCCATAATCCGCAAGCTTGTTTGGCACTCGCCCAGCACCTGACGGTCTTGGCTGCGAAGTTCGAGCGCAAGGTGCTCGTGTTCGGAGCCATGCGCGACAAGGATTACGCGCTGATGTTGGGCGCGCTCTTGCCGGCGGTGGACGAGGTCGTGTTCGCAACACCCGATACGCCGCGCGCCGAGTCTGCCCAGCACTTACTCGCGCTCTATGGCGGCGTCGCGATGGAGAGTCCACTTCGCGCGCTGGCTTGCGCGCAAAAGCTTGCGGGCAAACGTGGCCTTGTGATCGTGGCTGGTTCGATCTTCCTGATCGCGCCTATTCGGGCACAAATCTTGGGTCTGGGTATGGACAAAACCATCGCCATGTGAGGGCAGGTCGACTGGCCACATACGCATCGGCGCACCACGCTTCGCGCATGCTCGAAGAAAACGTCAAGGGCCTGTCAGGCCTCACGGTCGCCCTTTTCGAATCGCGTCGCGGCGAGGAGTTCACGCGTCTTGTGGGCAAGCAAGGCGGACAAGTTCTGATCGCTCCGTCGATCGTTGAGGCTCCGCTTGAGCTAGGCGCAGAGCTGATTTCGTTCGTGGCTGCGCTACGGCACGGCGAAGTGGACGCTTTGCTCGTGCTGACCGGCGCAGGCAACCGTAAGTTGGTCGAGCTGGTCGCGCCCTTGATGGATCGCGAGGAGCTGGCCGAGCGCTTGCGGGGGATCTTGGTGGTGGCGCGCGGACCCAAGTCGGTGGCGGCGCTGAAGGAGCTCGGCATCAAACCTCAGGTCGTGGCGCCCGAGCCGCATACCTGGCAGACGCTCGTTCAAGCGCTTGAAGCGCATACGCCCATCGCGGGCAAGCGTTTGGCGTTGCAGCAATACGGCGTACCGCATGAAAAATTGACGAACGCGCTTACCAATGCGGGCGGCCTGGTCACGCAAGTTCCTGTGTATCGCTGGCAGCTGCCGGAGGATGTGACGCCGATTTTGAGCGTCATCGATGCCATCGTGCGCGGCGAGGTCGATGCGATTTTGTTCGCGGCCGGTCCCCAAGCCGGCAGCTTGTTCGACGTGGCTGCGCGTCATGGTCGCGAGGTTGCTTTACGTGAAGCCCTTGCGCGCTGCGCCGTGGGCTCGATCGGCCCGAGCTGTACGGAGGCCCTGCGCAACTTGGAGCTCGAGCCGGACTTCGAGCCCGAGCACGGCAAGATGGGGCAGCTGGTCTTGCTCGCAGCACGTCAGGTTCGTGAAGTACTCGCCGCAAAAAGGCGCTAAGATTCCCGGCAATGAGCGCCTTTCTCAAAGCCTGCCGCGGTGAGCCAACGGACTACACACCCATTTGGCTCATGCGCCAAGCGGGTCGCTATCAGCCTGAATATCGCGCGATTCGAGCGAAAGTAAGCTTTGTCGAGCTGTGTAAGACGCCGGACCTAGCGACTGAGGTGACGCTGTTGCCCGTCACGCAGCTCGGCGTCGACGCGGCGATCCTGTTCGCCGATATCCTGCTCGTGCTCGAGCCCCTGGGTATCGGTTTCGAGTTCACCAAGGGTGATGGGCCTACCATCGGTAAACCCGTGCGCACCACGCAAGATATCGATGCCGTGAGCGAAAAGATCAACGCCAAGGAGTCGCTCGGCTACGTGATGCAAACCGTCCGACAAGTGCGCGCAAGCTTAGCCAAGGAAGTGCCCTTGATAGGTTTTGCCGGCGCGCCTTTCACGCTCGCGTCGTATGCGATCGAAGGGGGGGGTTCCAAGGAGTATCGCGAGACCAAGCGTCTTATGTACAACGACGAAGCCGCGTTCAACGTACTGATGACCAAGCTGACGTCCGCCACCATCGACTATCTGAATGCTCAGATCGCCAATGGCGCCGACGCGATTCAGGTGTTCGATAGCTGGATTGGTGCGCTCTCGCCGTCTGATTATGTGCGTTACGTGAAGCCGCACATGCAGCGCTTGTTCGCATCGATCGACAAGAGCGTGCCTTCGATTCATTTCGGCACGGGTACCGCAACTTTACTCGCCCATCAAATGCAGGCGGGCGGCGATGTGATCGGCCTCGATTGGCGCATGGAGCTTGGCCCCACATGGGAAAAACTGGGCGCCAAGGCCGTGCAGGGCAATCTCGAACCTTACTGTTTGCTCGCACCGCGCGAGGAGCTCAAGCGCAGGGCGAGCGAAGTGCTCGCCTCGGCCAACGGTAAGGCCGGACATATCTTCAATCTCGGCCACGGCATCTTTCCGGAGGCCAGCGTCGATCAGGTCAAAGCGCTTGTCGACCACGTGCATGAGGCAAGCAGGCGATGAGCAACGAACGCGGGTTGATGGTGATAGCGTTCGGAGGCCCGCATCAGTCCGAGGATATCCGCCCGTTCTTGCGCCACGTGTTGACCGGACGGCCCGTGCCCGAAGCGCGTTTCGAGAGCGTGGTTCATCACTACGAGCTGCTGGGCGGCCGCTCGCCCATCACCGAACACACGCAAAAACAGGCAAATCAGCTCAAGATGGAGCTTGCCTCGCGCGGTGTTCAGCTCGATGTGCGCTTGGGCATGCGGCACTGGACGCCTTGGATCAAAGACGCGTTGCTCGGCTTTCGCGACGCAGGCATTCACGAAGTGCTCGGCTTGGTCATGGCCGCGCAAGAGACGGAAGCATCGCTTGCGCGCTACATGCAAGCGGTCGAAGCTGCGCGCGCAGAAATCGGCGCAGGCGCACCAACCGTAAGGTACGTAAAAGGTTGGGGTTTGTCCGAGGGCGTGATGGAAGCCCACGCCTGTCACATCGCCCAAGCCTTGTCGCGCCTTGAGCTTTCAACGCGCGCGCAAGCGAGCATGTTGTTCTCGGCGCACAGCATCCCGGCACCGATGGCGCAAGAGTCGCCGTACGTCGCGCAGCTGCAGCAAACGGCCGCACGGGTTGCGCAAAAGCTGGGGCTTGCATCGTACAAGCTGATTTACCAATCGCGTAGCGGTAACCCGCGCGATCCGTGGCTCGAGCCCGATGTGCTCGATGCGCTCGCTAGCGAAGCTGCCGCTGGCGTCAAAGACGTGGTGATCTCTCCGATCGGCTTTTTGTGCGATCACGTGGAGGTGCTCTACGACCTCGACATCGAAGCGCGCGCCAAGTGCGAAGAGCTTGCGATTCGTCTGCACCGCGTACCCACGCTCAGTCAGCATCCCGCGTTCATCCGTGCGTTGGCCGATGCCGTACAGGCCGCGCTAGAGAGCGAGTCGTGAGGCCAGCATGAGGGTGGCAGTGCTTGGTGGCGGCATAAGCGGTCTGACTGCTGCCTATCGTCTCAAGCAGCGCGGTCATGACGTGACCGTGTTCGAGGGCTCGACGCGCGCGGGCGGCATCTTAGGCACCGAGCTCCGCGACGGCTACGTGATCGAGACCGGACCCGACTCGATCTTGAGCGAAAAGCCTTGGGCTTTGGCGCTCGCAGAAGAGCTTGGCCTCGGCGCTGAGATCATCAAGACCCGACCCAGTCCGCGCGGCGCGTACGTAGTGAATCACGGTCGTCTAGTCCGGGTACCTGAGGGTTTCTCGCTGATGGCGCCCACTCGCTTCAAGGACATGGCGCATTCGCCGCTCATCTCCACACGCGGCAAGCTGCGTATGGCGCTCGATCTGGCACTGCCGCGAGGTCACGCGGGCGCAGACGAGAGCCTCGAATCGTTCGTCGTGCGACGTCTAGGGCGTGAGACCTTCGACCGTTTGGCACAACCGCTCGTGGGCGGCATCTACGGCGCCGATCCCGCGCGTTTGTCGCTGCGCGCCACGATGCCCCGTTTCGTCGAGCTCGAAGCAGAATATCGCTCGGTGGTGCTTGGATTGCGCCAGCGTCAGCGCGCCGCCGTCGAGCGCGGTGCAGGTCCCGCCTCCGGCGCACGTTATGGTCTATTCGCGGCCTTCAAACGCGGCATGCAGACGTTGGTCGACGCACTCGTCAAGGTGCTTGACGGTGCTGTCGAAACCCAAAGCATGGTCACCGCCCTCGAGCGCGATAGCGACGGCTATCAAGTCGAAGTACGCGGCGCGAGCCAAGGCTTCAACGCGGTGGTGCTGGCACTGCCAGCGTATGTGGCGGCCGGTTTATTGCGCCCGCTCGATCGCGCGCTCGCTGGCGAGCTTGAGGCCATCCCTTACGGTTCGGCGGCTACGGTCACGTTCGCCTTCAAACGCGAACAGATAGCGCATGCCCTCGACGCATTCGGCTTCGTCGTGCCCGCGATCGAAGCGCGCGGCATCATCGCGTCCACCTGGGCCAGCGTAAAGTACGAGGGGCGCGCGCCAGAAGGTAAGGTGCTCATTCGCGTATTCATCGGTGGCTATCAAGGGCAACATTTGGTGGAACGCTCAGACAAGGAACTCTCCGCGTTGGCGCGTCGCGAGCTTGCGGAGCTAATCGGCGCGCGCGGCGAGCCCGAGCTCACGCGCGTTGTTCGCTACATCAAGGCCATGCCTCAATATCACCTCGGGCACTTGGCGCGCGTCGCTCGTATCGACGCGCTTGCAAAACAGCACCCGCGCCTGGCTATTGCGGGCAATGCCTATCGCGGCGTGGGCATTCCCGACGCCGTCAAGAGCGGCGAAGAAGCCGCGCAAATCCTTGCATGTTGAGTGATTCGGACAGCATGCGCGCTTGCGCGATTTGGGCTGAGACCGCTGGGCACACATGGGCTCTCGATTTCACGAGAGTCTTGGCTAACGCCCGGTGATGACAGAAATAGACGACTAGGCTTCGATCTTCTGCGAGAACAGATCGTAGACGGCCTTGAAATTTGTGAGGCTCTTGAGCTCCTCTTCCGGAACACTCAGCTTGTACTGACGTTCCACTTCGGCGACGACCTCAAGGGCCATCATGGAATCGATGCCGAGCTCCGAAAAGGGAGCATCGTCAGGGATCACATCGATCTCGCTGACCTCGGCGACGATGGCTCGTAGTTTCTCTTTCAAGTCGCTCATGGTTCGACCTTTTGCCTGCCAGCTGCTTTTGGAGCTCGGGTGCACAAGCTAAGCGGGCTGCAGCATCCGACGCTCGACGAGCTCGAGCAGCTGACGCACGGTTTGAAGGCCCACAAGTTGTTCATCCGGGACCCGAATCCGAAGCTGCCGCTCCATGGTGCCGACCAGTTCCAGCATGGCGAGCGAGTCGATGCCTAGATCGGCGATGGCGCTGTCCTCCTGGACATGACTCAGATCCTTTTCCGCGATCTCGCTAGCGAGGTCACGAAATAGATTGATCAACTGAGGACGCTCCATGTTGTTCTTCATTCGGGGTACCGCGGGCGCGCGAACTCTACGGGCCGGATCGGCGCGCGTCCACTGTGTATTACACCTGCAGCGCGCCTACATATTTCGTCGTTGGCGAAGGGCCGACCGTTTCAATGCGTCGGAGCTTGAACGTGTCGATCCAACTGTCCGGTGAGATACAGTTCCCGCGCCTTGTGACGCTGAATCTTGCCGCTCGAGGTTTTGGGGAGGCTGCCGACGCGAACTGGCGTTACCTCGTGCGGCGTCAGGCCAAAGCCCTCGTTCACGCGCGCAAGCACTCGAGCCTTCACTTGCTCGGCGTCCGCCGACGCGCACTCCACAGCCAAAATCAGCCGTTCTTCGCCCTCGATCGTGGCGCTGAAGGCAACCACATTGTCGCGCCGCACGCCTTCGACCTCACCTACAAGCCACTCGATATCTTGCGGATAGAAGTTGGCGCCACGCACGATGATCAAGTCTTTGATTCGTCCGCAGATATAGAGCTGACCATCCGCTACGTAGCCGAGATCGCCCGTATGTAGCCAGCCTTGTGCGTCGAAGCTGGCTTGGGTGGCCTCACTATTCTGGTAGTAGCCCGGGCTTACGCTTGGGCCGCGCGACCAGATCTCGCCGACCTTACGTTCTGGTACTACCTCGCCCTGAGTATCCACGATCACCAAGTCGTGACTCGGGAAAGGCACCCCACAACCGACAAGGGCCATACGGTCTTCGCGATCGGAGGGCGTGGCGGTGCCGGCGCGCAAAGCCTCCGGATCCACACGATCGACGACCACCGGGGTGCCCAGCGTATGAAAGGTGATGGCCAGGGTGGACTCCGCCATGCCGTAGCTCGGTAGCCACGCCGTTTCGCGAAAGCCAGCGGGCGCGAGTGCTTGCGAGAATTTGCTGAGTGTTTCGGCCTGAATCGGCTCCGCGCCGCAGCCGGCCACGCGTACGCACGACAAATCGAGGGACTCCATGTCCTTGGCTTTGAGGCGCTTGGCAGCGAGCGCATAGGCGAAGTTGGGCGCATACGTGATGGTGCCGCGCACGCGCGAGAGCGTCTCGAGCCAGACGCGTGGACCGCGCGCAAAGGTGGCGGTCGGTAGGATCACGACCGGAATGTCCATGATCAGTGGGCCGAGAATGAAGCCGATCAAACCCATGTCGTGGAATAGCGGCAGCCAGCTCACGCCGATATCGTTGGCGTTCCGGTCGAGACCGTGCGGGCCCAGAAACTGAGTTGCATTTGCAATCAGATTGCGATGCGTGACCATCACGCCCTTGGGGCGCGAGGTGCTCCCAGACGTGAACTGCAAAAAGCACAGGTCATCGCCGGTCAAACTTGGAGGGATGAACGATAGTAAGGTGGCGTCGGGCGCGAACAGACTCTCGACGGTGGCGATGCGCGAAAGATCAGGGACGCGTTCGCGGACGGCTTCGACGAGCGGGAGTGTGCCCTCCATCGTCACTAAGAGGCGGGCGCCTGAAGCCGCGACGATGTGGGCGACCGTGTCGACGTAGTCGGAGGCAATCTTAAATGTGGCCCGCGGAAAGATCGGTACCGGCACGGCGCCCGCGACTACGCAGCCGAGGAAGGTGAGCACGAACTCGTGGCCTTCCGCGACGACCAGCGCGATGCGGTCACCTTGGACAATGCCTGCGCCCATGAGCAGTGCTGCGCGGCGCTCGGCCTCTGTGCGCATGGAATCATAGGAGAAATAGCGCTCGAGCCCATCGCTACCGATGAAACGAAAGCCGCGCGCTTCGCCCGTGGGCAGGCGCGCCAGGGCTTCTACAAAGGTGCTCGGCAACTCGGTCATGGGAGGCGGCGAAATAGCACGCGAAGGCTGTCGATCCTAGGCCCGCAGTTTGCTTCGCAAGGTCCTTGGAGTAAACCATTCCGCCCAATGTCACGTCGTGCATTCGTGACCGGCATGGGGGTGGTCAGCTCCCTGGGGTTCGGTCGAAAAGCCTTTTGGAATGCGCTCTTGGCGGGGCATTCGGGGGCGCGTGAGCTGTCGCTGTTTGATACCAGCGAGCTCGGGCGCAGCCTTGCGTGCGAGGTGCCGGATTTTCGCGCCCGCGACCACTTGAGCATGGCCGAAGTGAGACGCGCCGGGCGCTGTTCCGCGTTCGCAATCGCGGCCACACGTATGGCCATGTTGGACGCAGGTCTCACGATCGCTCCAAGCGCAGGCGATGCGGTGAGCGTGGTGCTCGGCACAACCATGGGCGAGGTCGATGTGATCTCCGAGCTGGAGAGCGCCTGGCTACACCACGGTGAAGGCGCGGTCGATCTCGCCAAACTCGCTCGCTACGGAACCACCCTGTTGCCCGTGCATGTGGCGCGTGCGGTGGGTGCGCGCGGGCTCGTGCAAACGTTGCCCGCAGCCTGTGCGGCCGGAAATTACGCGATCGGTGCGGCACTCGATCTGATTCGCTCGGGTCGCGCGGACGTGGTGATCACCGGCGCCAGTGAGATCTTGGACAAGGTGCAGTTTGCGGGCTTCGTGCGTTTGGGTGCGATCGCACCTGAGCGTTGTCAGCCCTTCGACAAGAACCGTAAGGGGCTGTTGATCGGCGAAGGCTCCGCGATTTTGGTGCTCGAATCCGAAGCGCATGCGCTGGCACGCGGAGCGAATTTGCTCGCTGAAGTGGGTGGCTATGGTCTGGCTTGCGATGCCCATCACATCACGCGTCCGCATCCGGAAGGTAAGGGCAGCATTTCGGCCATGCGCGATGCGATCTCGAGCAGCGGCATCACCGCAGCCGACGTGGATTTCGTGAATGCGCACGGCACAGGCACGACAGCGAACGACCAGGTGGAAGCGCTGGTGGTCAATGCGGTGTTCGGCGAGCGTCGTGTTCCAATTTCGAGCGTGAAGAGCATGCTCGGACACTGCATGGGTGCCGCGAGTGCGCTCGAAGCGGTCACGTGCGTGGAGACGATCCTATCGGGCATGTATCCACCCACGACGGGTTACGAAGAACCCGATCCTGAGTGTGATGTGAACGTGGTTGCGAACGAAGCGCGCGCGGGTAAGGCCGATATCGTGCTCAATAACTCGCTCGCCTTTGGTGGCTACGATGCGGTGGTTTGTTTTGCGCGGCCGGGTGTGTTGCCGCCGCCCAAAGAGCGCACATATACGGAGCCTCGCTGATGGAGCGCCTCGCGATCACGGGAGTCGGCGTGGTGAGCCCGGCCGGCATCGGTTTTGCGGACTTTTGCGACGCATTACGCGATCCTCAGGGCACGAAAAAGCGCGCGTTCGGCGGACCTTACACTGTGCTCAGCGACGATCGCTTCAAGAATGCGCGCGTGGCTGAGGTGCGGGATTTCGATGCGGCGTTGTATTTGGGCGACAAGGGACTGCGCAACTTCGATCGCATGACGCGCATGTTGATCGTCGCCGCCAAGCAAGCGCTCGAAGCGGCGTGCATCAAAAAAGATGGTGCGTTCATCGCTGCCTCACCTGAGCGTGTTGGTATTTGTGCGGCCACTGCCTACGGATCGCTCGATAGCATTACTGAGATCAATCGCGTGGCTGAGCTCGAGCACCCGCGTTATCTGAATCCGTCGCGCTTTCCCAACACGGTGATCAACTCGGCGGCGGGTTACACGAGCATCTGGGAAAATCTCGAAGGGCCGAACGTCACGATCGTGGATGGCAATTGTGGCTCGCTCGATGCGGTGCTCACGGCCGAGACGCATCTCGTGCGCGGTCGCTCGGATGTGTTGCTCGTGGGCGGCTGCGAAGTGTTGAGCGAGCCGTTGTATTTGGCGTTCGAAAAGCTCGGCGTAGTCAGCGAAGGCGAAACGTTTTCTTCGCCGGGTGAGGTCGCAAGTCGCGGCACGCATTTGGGCGAAGGCGCTGCGTTGTTGAGTGTTGAACGTGTGGCTTACGCCCTTGCCCGCAAGGCAAAGGTGTTGGCAGAGCTCGTGGGTTTTGGCACCGCGTTCGAGCCGCCCGCATCGGAAGCGCAGCTCGTGCACGCGTCTGATCGCGCGGTAGAGCGCGCCGTGAGTGCGGCGTTGCGTGATGCGGGTTTGTCTGCAGGCGACATCAATCTCGTGTGTTGCGCCGAGAGCGGCGTCAATCGCATCGACATGGCTGAAGAAGAAGGCCTTGCACGCGTGCTTGGCTCGGACGTGCCCACGATGGCGACCAAGGCCTTGTGGGGCGAAACATTCGGCGCCGCGGGGGCCCTGAGCATGGCGTCTGCAGTCGCATTTTTGAATGGCGTACCCGTTCAGCCGATTTTGCGCGGAGCTGCACCCAGCGAGCTTACCCATGTGCTGGTGACAGCCACGGGTTACTACGGCAACGTGTCTGCTGTCATCTTGAAGCGGGCGTGATCTTGAAGAAGGCGAGCAAGCGATGAGTTGGATCGACGACAAGGCCTACCAAGAGCTCGCACGCGTGCGCGAGGCCAAAGATAGTCAGGTGTATCCGTTCTTTCGCGCGTTCGAAAACGGCGGCCTGCACACCACGATCGCGGGCAAGCCCGTGGTCAACTTCAGCTCGAATGACTACCTGGGACTGACCAATCATCCCAAGGTCAAAGAAGCCGCGATCGAAGCCATTGGCTCGTATGCGATGGGTCTGTCGAGCTCGCGCGTGCAGGCCACGACGGTAGCTCACGTGGAGCTCGAGCAACGTTTGGCGGCATTCTTTGGCTTTGAAGCCGCGCTGACATTCACCACCGGCTACCAAGCGATGGTGGGCGCGATCATGTCGCTTGCCGATCAAGACACCACGCTGGTGCTCGATAACTTGAGCCACGCCTGCATTCTCGACGGGACGTTTCTTGCGGCTGGCACGCCGACGAAATCGCCTGAGGTGCGCTTCTTCAATCACAACTCTGCGAAGTCGCTCGAGCGCATTCTCAAGACCAAAGAGCGTAAGAATGTGCTCGTGCTGGTCGAGGGCGTGTACTCGCTCGATGGCGACCTCGCGACGCTGCCTGAGATCGTCGAAGTTTGCGATCGCTACGATGCGGTGTTGCTGGTCGATGATGCGCACGGCTCGGGCACGCACGGTAAGCACGGTCGCGGTGCGCTCGAGCACTTTGGTCTCGAGGGGCGCGTACCGTTGCTGATGACCGCCTTTTCCAAGGTGTTTGGCGGCATCGGTGGCTTGTTGCTCGGTAAGAGCGATGTGATCGAGCACATCAAGCACACGGCGCGTTGTTTCATGTTCAGTGCATCGCTGCCGGTGCCTGTCGTAGCGGCGGTGTCTGCCATCTTGACCATGCTCGAAGCGGAAGGGCCGGCGTTGGTTGCGGAGCTGCAAGAGAAGTCTGCTTACATGCGTAAGGCCTTGCTCGAGCTCGGCTTCGATTTGGGCAAGAGCAACACGCACATCATGCCGCCCATGTGCCGCGACGAAACCAAAGCGCTGTTCCTACATCTCGCGCTACTCGAGAATGGCGTGCTGATGGTGCCGGTGATCTATCCAGGCGTAAAAAAGGGCGACGAGCGTTTGCGCTTGAACGTCACGCGCGGTCATACGCGTGAAGACTTGGACAATGCGCTTGACCTTCTGGAACGCTATGGTCGCGCCTTCTACGTGCTGGGCGAATGACCGCTGTCAGTGCGCCGCGCGCTGAGCGCTAGCGCGGTCGAGCGCGGCCCGCATTGCGGGGCCCGCGTGATGGAGGCGCTCCATTACCCGGCCGGCCTTGAGGTGGCCGATGGCCCCCGCCATTGGATTTGGGCTTGGTAAAATGGCGATGATCCGTAAGGTCGGTAGGCGGCGGCACGCCCAAATGCGAAGGGTACGGATGCTCGGTAATCGCCGCGATCGGAATACGAATTAAACGTTCGATGTCGGCAAGGTAAGGTCGCTCTTCGACCTCGCAAAACGACAACGCCTGGCCGGATGCGCCCGCGCGACCCGTGCGACCGATACGGTGCACGTAGGCCTCAGGCACGTTGGGCAGGTCGAAGTTGATCACGAGTGAGAGCTGGTCGATGTCGATGCCGCGCGCCGCGATGTCGGTGGCCACGAGTACGCGCAGTTGGCCCTTTTTGAAGCCGTCGAGCGCGCGCTCGCGGGCGCTTTGCGATTTGTTGCCATGAATCGCCGCGGCGCGAATGCCGGCCTTTTCTAGATGCTCGGTGACGCGGTTGGCGCCGTGCTTGGTGCGGGTGAACACCAAGGTGCGGTCGCTGCGTGGGTCTTCGAGAATCCAGGTGAGCAGCGCGCGCTTGTCATTCTTTTCGACGAAGTAAATGGCTTGGTCGACGGTCTCTGCGGTGGACGCTACGGGCGTGACCGCGACCTCGACCGGATTGTTGAGCAGCGACTGCGCCAGGCCCCGAATGCTATCCGGCATCGTCGCTGAGAACAGTAAGGTTTGGCGAACCTTGGGTACCTTGGCGGCGATGCGCTTGACGTCTTGAATGAAGCCCATGTCGAGCATGCGATCGGCTTCGTCGAGCACGAACACATTCACGTCGTTGAAGGAGACCGCACCCTGATTCATCAGATCGAGCAGGCGGCCGGGCGTGGCGACCAGCACATCCACACCGTGCGCAATCGCATCAACCTGACGGTTCTGGTTGACGCCGCCGAACACCACCGCGTGCGTGACGCCGGTGTGTTTACCGTAGGTGGCAAAGCTCTCCGCGATCTGGGAAGCGAGCTCACGTGTGGGCGAGAGCACAAGCACGCGCAGCTTGCGTTTGCCCTTGGGCACGCCGGCTTTGGCCAGATTCTCAAGAATCGGCAGCGCGAAAGCCGCGGTTTTACCGGTGCCAGTCTGCGCGCAACCAAGCAGGTCACGGCCTTCCAGCACATGGGGGATCGCCTTGACCTGGATCGGAGTGGGCGTGGTGTAACCTTCGTCACCGATGGCGCGAAGGAGGGGCTGACTCAGCCCGAATTCAGTGAACAGCATGGGAGCGCTACCTCTGTCACGTCGCGGCCGCGAATCAAGCCCGCAAGTCTACTAAGGTCGCACCCCAGCCACCACGTATGGGCATTGCCCAGGCGATAGTCCAGCGCTGGTGCGGGCATGCTGGCAAGCACCTCCTGCACGATGCGCCCCGGCAAAGTAAGGGTCAGTTGCGTGCACTGTCACGAAGATTTGGGGAGACGCTGCTATGCCTGAGGTACAGTGCCCGCCCGTGAGTGGGGACCCGATGATGCTGCGCGTGTTCGAGTCGCCGAGCGGCGCGCAACGCTTGCTAGAAGCGGAGCGCTTTGTACGTGCGCTGCCGAGGATGAACCGGTCGCTTATCGTGGCGCCGGCGCCGGCTGCGGTGAGTCACTTGCTGGCGCGTGCGATCGATCCCGGACAAGCCTTGATCGGCGTGCATCGGCATACTCTGTCGAGCTTGGCAGCGTGGGCAGCGGCCGAGCCACTTGCTGCACTGGAGCTTACGCGCGCTACGAGCTTGTCTGCACTTTCGGTATGCGTACGCGTGATCGACGAGCTCGCGCAGGAAGGCGGTCTCGGCCGCTTTCGCAACGTGGCCATGCGACCAGGCTTTGCGCGTTCGCTTGCGAGCTCCTTCGAGGAGCTGCGCTGCGCTGGTGTCGCGATCGCGGACCTGACGCGTGAAGATCCTGAGCTAGCCGCGCTGTATGCGCGCTACGGGGCGACGCTGAACGCGCTCAAGCTTGCAGACCGCGCGCGCGTGCTTGAGCTTGCCTGCGGCGTGCTCGAGGCCGGAGCGCATGGACTGCGCTCGGTGCCCATGCTTTGGCTCGATGTGCGGCTGCGCGATCGCATGGAGGCGCAGCTGTTTCGCGCGCTGTTTGCGCACGCGAGTAGCGGCTTGGTCACGCTGGTGCACGGAGATGATCGCACGCAGAGTTACCTGCGCGACAGCGCATTGAACATCGTGATCGAACGCGCGCAGCCCGACTCCGCTACGGATTTGGCGCGCTTGCAGACTCGTCTGTTTCGGCCTGACGCTTCGATAGATGCGGATGCGTCTGCCGAGGCAGGGCGCGGTAACGTGCAGATCATGTCCGCGCCGGGCGAAAGTCGCGAAGCAGTCGAGATCGCACGCGGCATCCTGGCGCTGGCTGCGCGCGGGGTTCCGTTCGATCGCGTGGCGATTCTCTTGCGCGCATCTGAGGGTTACCGCGCAGTGCTGGCCGAAGCATTAACGCGCGCGCAAATCCCGGCGCACTTTGCAGACGGTGTGCGCGCTCCAGATCCCGCAGGGCGCGCGCTGCTTGCGCTTCTGCGTTGCGCAGAAGAAGGACTGTCCGCCCGTGCTTTCGCGGAGTATTTATCGCTAGGTGTGGCGCCTGCCATCGCAGCCGACATCGCTTCCGATGCAGTCAATGAGCTTGACGACATGCGGATGGCACCACGCCACTTCGAGCGGTTGTTGGTGGATGCGGCGGTGATCGGCGGGCGCGCACGTTGGCGGCGCCGGCTTTCAGGCTTGCGCGAAGCGCTGCTGATCGAAGCACAAAGTTTGGAAGGCGATGATCCACGTCGCAGCTCGCTCGCGCGTGATGTGAACGGTTTGCGATCGCTCGAGGCATTTGCGCTGCCGATCTTGGACGCGTTGAGCGCTCTGCCTTCGGGAGGCACGTGGGGGGAGTGGACACAGGCGCTCGCGCAGCTCAGCAAGCTTGCGATTCGCGATAGTGAAGGTCTCGCAGAGCTGCTGGCGGAGCTGTGGCCACTCGCAGCGGTGGGGCCCGTGTCGATTGCGCAGGTGCATCGCTTGTTGTCGCGTCGTATCGGCGACGTGCTGTTGCGCGACAAGGGAGCCGGTGCAGGTAAGGTTTTCGTCGGCGCGATCGACGATGCGCTCGGTCGCAGCTTCGATCACGGCTTTGTGCTGGGCCTGGCCGAAAAGATCTTTCCGGCGCGTGTCATCGAAGACGCGCTCGTGCCCGATGCCATGCGCAGACGCTTGGGTGACGGGTTGCGCGTGACGGACGAACGCGTGCTCGACGAGCGCTTGTTGTTGCGCGTCGCCGTAGGCGCAGTCAGCGAAAGCTTGATGCTTTCCTACCCGCGTTTTGACGTGGAGCACGGTCGACCGCGGGTGCCCTCGTTCTACGGACTTGAGGTGCTGCGCGCAGTGGATGGTAAGTTGCCGGCGTTCGACGAGCTCACACGTCGTGCCGACATCGGAGCAGCACCGCGCATGGGTTGGCCTGCGCCC
>JBKJIA010000613.1:0-8637 GCA_046598735.1 Polyangiales bacterium | reverse complement strand
GGGCCCGAGGTCGGCCAGATCGTGTTACCGAGTGGACAAGTCATCGAATCGTTCGCGGGACAGATCTCGCGCAAACGTGTGATTCGTGAGCTGCTCGACGCCATCGGCGTGACGAGCGTGCATTGAGGAAGGTTACGTAGTGCTGCGACTCAAGGACAAGCTCGAACGCCGATGGCGTCGAGCAGCTCACGAATCACACGCTTGCGCGAGATCTGTCCGGCGAACGATTCGATGACTTGTCCACTCGGTAACACGATCTGGCCGACCTCGGGCCCAATGCAGGCAGGGCAGCCCCCATCGCAGCGACAATCGAGCACGAGATTGCGCGCACGCAACAACAGCTCTTCGCGCGCTTCGAAAATACGCGGCGCAAGTCCGATGCCGCCGGGCACGTGATCGTAAAGAAACAACGTGGGATCGAAGCCCGGCGCGCCACCGCGCTTGGCCGGTGGCGCATGCTCGTCGGTGCGATCACCCATCGCTCGACCGAGATCGCGAGAGTCAGTCATCAAGCCCACGGCCGCAATCGTATGCAGCGCATTGCCAAAGCCCCGGAAAGCATCGATCACCGTCGGCCGCGCGTAGGGCAAAGATTCCACCACCGCTTCGGGCACCATCAACCAAAACGCCGTCGTGTGCATCTGCATCTCGGGCAAGTGCACTTCCCCGTAGCCCACGTTCTCATGCGAATGGAACTTGATCTTCTTGTACCCAACCACCTTCTCGACCACCGACACTTCGCCGTGCCCTGCGATCGCTTGATGCAGCGGTACGGCGACCTCTTCTTCCAACACTTCCACGCGTGTAAACGTCATGGCCGTTGTGAAGTAATCGGGATCGACCTTACGGACGAAGGCTTTGTGATTTTCGAAGTCGAGGCGCTCGACCTGATACTGTTCACCTTCGTGCTGATAGATGGCTTGCTCGTGCAGCATCGTGTGCGTGGAGCGAAAGTCCATCTCGGCTATCGTCTTGTTGCCATCTAGCTCGATGACGACGAAGTTATCCCAGCCAACGCTGCGTAGCGACACGTTGCTCGCAGGGTAAGCATCGCTTGCCCAATGGTAAATCTGCTTGCCGCCAGGACCGGGCGACAAATGTACGAGCTCATGCTGAGCAAGAAACCGTAAGGCGTCGCCCGTGTCTTGTGCGGGTACGCTGCCAAAGGTCTCGCCTTCTTCGAACGGCAGCTCGAATGCTGCGCATTTCAGGTGCTGAATCAAGATCTCCACATTGTTGGGATCGATGCGCGCGTGCTCGATCGGTGCGCCCACGAGCGTGCTCGGCGTGGCGGCGCAATATTGATCCATGGGCGCACTCGAGGTGACGAGTAAGGCCAAGCTGCCTTCGCGCCGTCTGCCCGCGCGGCCAAAACGTTGCCACAGGCCCGCAATGCTGCCCGGATAGCCGGCGCATACCACCGCATCGAGCGAACCGATATCGATGCCAAGCTCGAGCGCGCTGGTGGCGACCACACAACGAATCTGACCTTCTCTCAAACCAGCTTCGATGCGTCGTCGCGTCTCGGGTAGATAACCACCGCGGTAACTCATGATGAGCTCGGGATCGAGCTTGTCGCGCGCGAGTCTATCTCGCAGATACTTGAGCATCATCTCCACGTGGTTGCGGCTTTGACCGAACACCAAGGTGGGCACTTCGGCGCGCACTAGATCGCAGGTCAAACGCACGGCGGCCTTGAGATAACTTTGCCGGATGCCGAGCTCGGAGTTCACGACGGGCGGGTTGTACATCAACACATGCCGCGGACCGGCCGGCGCGCCACTTTCGCCGACCAACGCAACCTTACGCCCCAACATGCGCGTGGCGTGCTCTTCGGGATTGCCGATCGTGGCCGATGCGAACAGCACGACAGGTTTGGCACCGTGAAATTGCGCGACTCGCAACAAGCGTCGCAAGACGTTCGCGAGATGCGATCCGAACACGCCGCGATAGGTATGCAGCTCGTCGATCACGACGTAGCGCAAGTTCGCAAACAAGCGCGCCCAGTTCGCATGGTGCGGCAGGATGCCCGCGTGCAGCATGTCCGGGTTGGTGAGTAAGACGCCGCTTCGTTCGCGTGCGGCGCGCCGTGCATCGCCAGGTGTATCGCCGTCGTACGTGATGGCGCCGTGATCGACGCCGGCTTCGCGCATCAGCGCTTTCAACGCCTCTTCTTGATCGCGCGACAAGGCCTTGGTGGGGAACAAATACAACGCGCGCGCCGACGGATCGCGCACCAACGCGTCGAGCACGGGCATGTTGTAGCAAAGGCTCTTACCGGATGCGGTCGGCGTGGATACGACGACATCATGGCCCTGTGATGCGAGATCGAAAGCTAACGCCTGATGCGAGTAAAGCTGGCTGATACCGCGGGCAATTAAGGCGTTACGCAGATTGGGATGCAGCGCTTCGGGATAGGGGGCATAGCTGGCTTCACGCGCCTTCAAGGTCTGATCGAGCACCGTGCATTGCACGAGCCCGGAATCGCTGCGCCACGCGGATAACACCTGTGAAAGGCCGCGTGCCCCAGACCAAGGAGGAGGCCGCTTCGCCCGAAATGCTGAATCGCTGATGGGCCCGTCGTCCATGCCCGCACTGTACAGATGGTTAGTTCCCGCTTCAAGTCTGCATGCTCACGGGCGAGGTGGTCGTTGCTGGCTGGGCCCGTAACCAAGCACGCGCTCTACACCCTCAGTAAGTACCTGCTGCCGCCGACCTTGGGCTTCGTGCTGGCGCTTCGTACAGCAGGCTCGTCGGTCATCACGCCTAGACCGCTGCTCGAAGCATTGGGCCGCGCCCGGCTCGGTCTCGTGATAGCGTTCATGAGCGCCCTTCCACCCTCACCCGCCGCACCCGTCAGCGTCCCTCACTCCGATGCAAATCCATGATCGCGCGCCGATGGTCTCCGCTTGGTTGCTCAAGCCGGTCGTAGCCGCATTGCGCGTGCGCGGCGTGTCGATCGAGCATGTGCTCGAACAAGCCGGTCTCACCGCCTACGAGGTCGACGTTCCTAGCAGTAAGCTGCCGCGCACGGCCGCGATCCGTTTGCTCGAGGCGGCTGCCATCGCCACAAACGATCCCGCATTTGGCCTGGTCGCAGCCGAGCTCTATCAACCTGGCGCCAACGTATTCGACTACGCGGGCGTCACCAGTCCCACGGTCGCAGGCGCACTGAGTCGCGTATCGCGTTACGTTCGGCTCGTGGATGAGGGCTTACAGCTCAAGCTCGAGATCGAAGGCCACCTAGCGAAGATGACCTTCTATTCGCGCGATCCCGATGCGCTCCCACCCGTGCTTGCGGAATACATCGTCGGAGTGGGTGTCATCGCAGCCCGGCAATGGGTGGGTTTCGAATTTCCAGTAGAAACGCGCTTTCGCCATGCGGAGCCCGAAGACATCAGTACCCACAAGCGCGTTTTGCGCGGCACGATCGTTTTCGGCAGTGATTGCGACGCTATCGTGTTTCCCAAGGTCGCCTTGGATATCCCGTTGCGCTCGGCCGATGCTGAGCTGTTGCCTGCGCTCGATGCCCAAGCGAGCAAGCTCCTCGCCACGAGCCTGCGCGAAGCCTTACCGTTACACGAGCGCGTTCGTGAGCTTCTCCGCAGCGAGCTCGAATACGGCAGCCCGACCACCGAACGCGTGGCGGACCAACTGAAGATGAGCGAACGAACCCTCAGACGGCGCCTCTCGGACCGGCACACGAGCCTCAAAGAGATTCTCGACAGCTTGCGGCGTGAGCTCTCGCTCGAGTTCCTGTCCAGCCCTGGCGCCACCATCGAGCACGTAGCCTTACGCTTGGGCTTCTCGGACGCCACCGCTTTTCATCGCGCGTTTCGGCGCTGGACCGGCAAGACACCGGGCGAGCACCTCAAGCGCAAACAAGATTAGATCAAGCGGCGCAGCACGCGTTCGGTCGCTTTCTGAATCCAGGTCAAACCCGGACGACTTCAAGTGTCAGGCTGGGAAGACCAAGCTATAAGTCCCCCATGCGCGCCGAGCTCGATACCCAACTGTCAGCACGCATCATCGCGCGGCGGCAACTGGCCTATACCAGCAAGGTAAGTCCGGTCCTCGATCGGCCCCTATTCGTACGCGCGGCCTCAGGACTGAGCTGGTTTGAAGGGAAGCTTGCGATCATCCAAGACGACGCAAGCTTCGTGGCGCTGGTGGATCCACTCGGCACGCACGTGGAAGCCTTACCATTGCAGGCGGGCCACGCTGGACTGCGCCAGTTCGACAAGTCACGCGGCAACAAGAAGGAGAAACTCGATCTCGAGTGTTGCTTCACGACGGAGCTCGACGGTGTCAGCACGTTCTTCGCCTTGGGTTCAGGCGCGAGCCGGCACCGCGAACAAATCATTCGCATACAACGAATTCCTGGCGGCTTCGACCTGCGCACGGTGCAAGCGCGCAGTCTCTACGACGCATTCAATTCACACACGGCCTTTTCCGGCAGCGAGCTGAACCTGGAGGGCGCCACCGTCTGCGACGATAAGCTGCTGTTGTGGCAACGTGGCAATGGCGCGCCTAAGCATGGACGCCTGCCCATCAACGCCACATGCGAGCTGACGCTTGACAGCTTCGTCAGGTACCTTGACGATCCCGACACACATACCGTTCCCAGCTTGCAACGGATCTGTCAGTACGACCTAGGCGGAGTCGATGGAGTACCCTTTACCTTTACCGATGCGACGCCCGCACGCGCCGGGAGCACGCTTTTTCTCGCGAGTGCCGAAGCGTCGCCCAATGCCGTCGACGATGGCGCCGTGGTGGGCGCCGCGATCGGTATCCGGCAGGACGATGGCACGGTGAGACTCACGCACTTGCGCGCAGAATCAGGCGCGCTGTGCCGCGATAAGGTGGAGGGTCTCGTGCTCGATCCTGAAGACGAAAGCCATGCTTGGTTGGTGATGGATCCCGACGATCACACCCAGCCCGCATGTCTACTCGAAGTGCGTCTCGACGGGGCCTGGCGCTAACACGCAAGCACGGTCTTAACTCACCGGCACGCGTAGACATTAGCTGACGCTCTGCAAACTCGCGCTACGTTGCGGTCATGCCAACCTATCGCCTCCACGTCTACGACTACAACTACTCGTCTTGGTCCATGCGCGCGGGTGTTGTCATGCGCGCAGCGGGCGTGCCGTTCGACGAGCAACGCATCAACTTCAACGAGCAGGGCCGCGCCCAAATCAAGCAGCTTTCGCCGTCCGGATTGCTGCCCTTGCTCGAACATGGAAACCGTAAGGTTTGGGATTCGCTCGCGATAGGTGAGTACATGGCCGAGGAGTGCCCGGACCAAGCGCTTTGGCCACGCGATGGTGATGCGCGAGCCGCTGCACGCTCAGCGAGCTGCGAGATGCACGCGGGCTTCATGCCCATGCGCGCTTTGCTAACCATGAACATCCGCGCGCACTATCCGGCCTTTCCGCGTCCGCTGGACGTAGAAGCCAACATCACCCGTATCAAGGCCCTATGGAGCGAGCTGCGTTCGAGCTTTGGTAAGGGTGGTGACTTCTTGTGCGGCGAGTTTGGCATCGTGGACGCCATGTTCGCGCCCGTGGTGATGCGCTTTCGTACCTATGACGTGAAACTCGAAGGTGCGTGCAAGGCCTACGCGAACGCAGTGCTGGAACATTCCGCAGTGCGCAGCTGGCTCGAGCTCGCCAAGCAGGATACGTCGCGCGTGCCAAACTACGACTACCTGGTGGACTGAGCGGCCGCGCCCGTCGGCCTTGTGCGCGGAAAGGGAGTCTTACTATTTCGGATCAGGCGGAGGCCGCACCGAGGGTGACGGTGGCACGCCATGAGTCTGCAACAGTCCCATCACGCGCGAAGCGCTGACATGGCCCACCACGGTGCCGAGCACGTCCCACACGGGATCGGCCGCGGATGAAAACAAGGCCGCGCGGTGCAAGACATCACGCTCCGAAAGCTCAGACGAATTGGGCCGTACCGCGGGCACCTCGCCGCCATGCAGCGCAAGCCATGTCGATACGAAGGGTGCAACGAGCTCAAAGAGTTGCGGGAGAACCTGCTCGTGGCAGCGAAACCCCGCCATCCAAGGCGAAACGAACGGTAAGAGTGTGGCGGGCACAGGTGACGTTCTGAGCTTGGGATGTCTGCGCAGCCCCTCGAGCACGTCCGTAAACGGCCCGTAGATGTGCTGCACGTACGCGGGATGCACCGCGAGATCCACGCGCGGAATCAGGTCGACGAACACGGCGTAGTCGCGGCCTACGTGTGCTGCATCGAGCACCAAATGCGGCAACGCCGAACCTTGCGCGCCGAACACCATCAGCATGGCTGCGTCGAGTTGGTCGCTGTCTTCTAAGGTAAGGTACACAATCTTGTCGATGCCGCGCGCGGTGTAGCAACGCACGTGTCCGCGGCTTCCGCCCTGCCCTGTCATCGAGAGCCATGGCCCGCGCGCTCCCCCTTCGTGCTCGAGCAGCGTGAGGCGCTGCGCAAGGTGCGTGAGGACGCGCTGGGTGGCCTGGGCTGCAAAGCGCATGAGAGCTGACGCTATCACGTCACCCACCCTCATGAACACCGCGGCGCGCAGGTGCACAACGCCCCTCGTGATAGAGTGCTTACCATGAGCTTTCCGCGCGATTTCTTGGCTGGTCGCGGCCCCCTCGATCTTGAGCTTGCCATCGAAGGAACTTGGCCTGAGGACCTGCACGGCACCGGCTATTGGATCATGCCCGACACGCGCGGCCCGGGCCCTGGCATTTTGTTCGCGGCGGGCATGCTGGCGCGCGTGAATCTCGCGGCCCGGGCGAACAGCGTGCGCTGGTCTTGCAACATGGTGCGCACGCCGGACGTGCGGCTCCAGGAACGCACGCCGGAATTATTTCGCCGGTTGTGGATTGCAGAGATGAGCCCGTACGGATTCTCGAACGCGGCGAACACCAATCCGCTAGCGTTCAAGGGTCGTTTGCTGCTCGCATGGGATGGTGGACGCCCGGTCGAAGTCGACGCGAAAACAGGCGACTACCTTACTTTGTTGGGCGAGCGACGACGCTGGCAAGAGGGCGCGCAGTATCCGCTCTTGCCCGCGATCGGAGCCACGGCCCACCCCGTTTACGATCACGAACGCGACCTCGTGTACGGCCTCGACTACTGCACGGTCATGGGATCGAGCGAGCCTGCTGCCTTGCGGATCATGACGTGGGATACCCAAGGCGCTCCGATCTTTCATCGCGTCCAAGGCAGTCATCTTCGCCAATACGTGCACGAGATCGGACAGACGCGAGATTATCTGATTCTCGGTCAAGGCGCGTTTCGGCTCGAGATGACGCAAGCCATGAACGGTAAGCGCTCGCTACCGCAGGCTCCTGATAGTCCGCTCTGGATCATCAACAAGAACGAGCTGCGGCCCGGCGTCAGCAGCGTGCGTGCGACCGAGGTGGTCATCAAGCGAGAGCTCAATCACCTATTCTGCGACTGGGAAGATCGCGACGGGATCCTTACTCTGTTTGCACAACACACGCCCGCCTTTGACATCAACTGCTGGATCAAACCCGGTGACTACTCGGAGCTCACGGGCGAGCCCGTACCGGAGTCTCTGATCGGTATGTACACCTCGGCCACAGACGTGTGCCCGCTCGGCCGTTACCAGATCGACGTCAAGCGCGGCACGGTCGCCGACGCAATTTTGCAGGGCGATCCGGCGCGACATTGGACGAACAACCTGTATGCCAAGAGCTACGCCCCGCGCGACCTCTACCGGCATACCCACCTGTTCCACCTTTATAGTGGCCACCATCCCGAGCTCGTGACCGAAGAGGTATTCAACCTCTACAAGCACCATCCCTATCGCACCGTACCTGCGGATGAGATTCCACTCCTTACCATTCCTGGCTGCCTCGACCTTATCGACCTCACCACGATGAAACAGGTTGGGGGTTACCAATTCAAAGATGGCGAAGCATTTGGCTCTCCTCTGGCGGTGCCCAAGCGCGGCATGCAGCGTCAGAATCAAATGTGGGTGCTGGCACTGCGGCTCGATGGGCCGCAAACGCGCCTATGCGTGTTCGATGGTGAAGCGCTCGAGCGCGGGCCTATCGCCACGGCCACGCATCCTGACTTCAAGATCGGTTTGCCGCTGCACAGCACATGGATCGAGGAACATCGCGATCGGGATTCTGAGTATCGCGTTCCGTTCAGCGCCGACGTCGGGCCGGGTTATGCGCGCCTACCGAACGAGGCCAAACGCGCAGCGGAAGCCGTGATGCGCGAGCTGGGTTGAGCCGCTAGGACGCAGGCCCCTCGCTGCTTTGCTTTGTGCCCTAAGCGCGCTCGAAGCCGGGCGCGAGCATCCTGATCCAACACTCAGGTTTGAGTACCCCTTGCTCGGCAAACGCGGTGTGTGCCGAGCGAACTTCCTCCTCACCACGTGCATTGCCAAGCAGCTGGCCGTGGCGGGCACGCGCCGCAGCAGCAAACAATCGTAGCCCTGCGCTATCGAGCTCGGTGGCCGCGCGCGCGAGCTCGGGCGTGGCACGATCCAGGTCGCCGTCTGCCGCGTGCAGCATCGCCAGCGCCAACCTGTGCAAGGCGGCCACCCCCTCACCACGAAGGCGTGCGAGCCGCTTCACGTTGCGCGCGAGGATCTTACGGTGTTGACGT
>JBKJIA010000600.1:0-9331 GCA_046598735.1 Polyangiales bacterium | reverse complement strand
GGCCTCGAGACCGGCAGCGAGCGCATGACCGATGAGTCGCCGACGCGGATTGAGCCGTGCTTGCTGGATGAGATTCCCGCCGGCGACTCATCGGTCATGCGCTCAGTGCCGGTTTTGAGGCCCGGTTTTGCCGATCTTTTGAAGCCACAAGCTACCGTAACACCGAATGAATCCGCGGACCAAGCGGCAGAATTGCCGATCTGCGTTGCCGATCGTCAGTCCTCTTCGTCCGAGACTGCTTCGAGGCGATGGTAAGGCTCGACGCTGAACGCACTGAGTGGGTAGTCGGACGTTTGATAACTTGGGGCCGCACGCACGCCGGTGGCCAGCGGAAAGCCCTGCTTTTCGATGCTGATCTGCGCCAGGCGATAAGGACCCGCGCGGCCACCGTCCCGGACGAGCCGACCCGAAAAGGACAGCGGTATCCACTGCGTGCCACTGGCCAGGGGCATGGCGACCTCGGCTGTGCCAATAGGAAGGTCGTCGTCGGTATAGAGGGTCGCCATCGCAAAGAAGCGCCCAGCTTCGTAAACCTCCAGCTCTGCTTCGACGATAAGCGCCCCTGCAGTTTGGCGGTCGCGGTATGCGCCCGTAAGTCTGGCGTAGGGCGCCCGTATGCCAAACGCGGTAGTGGACATGAGTTGCTCGGGTCCAGTGACGAGCAGTTTGTAGAACCCAACACCCAGCGGACGGCCCGAGGCCCGGGATGAGTCGACGCTGCCCTGATAGCGGCCATGGCCGTCGCGTTCGAACGCAAGGGGTATAAGTGCAGCAGGTTCGTCTCCTACTAGAAAGAGCTTCAGAACGCCGTCCGAAGGAGACTCCGTCGCACCTGCTTCTGTAAGCTCTGCAAATACGCGCAGAGACGTACCGAGATCGATCTGATTGGAGCTCGTCCACATCGAAAGGGTATAGCGACCGTCTTGTGTCTTAACCCTGCGTACGTCCGGCACGTTCCTGCGCGCGACAGGATCGTGTGCACGCGAAGGAAAGCGCTGGTTCGAGGGCGGATAGCGATGGCTGTCTTCGAGATTGTGCATCATATGCGTCTCCATGGACGTGCGCTGCACCTTCCCTTTGAGCTCCCGATAGAGCACGCCGTCGCGAGCGAGCCGTTCAGCCTCCGCTTCCAGCATGAGTCGTTGCGCTTCGGGTCCATCCGGCTCTTGCGGAAGGGCCTCGCCCGTCCGTGCAAATACCGAAAGAGGCGCAGGGACGCTCGCGCGGGGTTGGGAAGTAACAGTCGAAACATCGCGGACGGAGGAGGTGGTGGAACCTGCGACCGTCGAACGGCTTAGGATCGCAAGCCCCACGCAACCAAGGAGGGCTGCCATCAAAAGGAAACGCTGTGACCCGGTCATGGCAACAAACCTCCTCGTGCGATGAATGATTTACTTCGTGAGCGAGAGACAGGCTGCGATCGTATTGGGCACGTTCTTACCATTGCCGCAGTTGAGCACGCCCGCTGCGTTCATCTCGTGGGAGAACGTTCCAGAAGCTGCGCCCACTTCAGCGTTGTGGGTGATGTTGACGGAGGCGAGATTGAAGTTGTTGGCGTGACGCTTGTTCGCGCTGTTGCAGGTGAACGTGACCGCTACGCCGAACCACCACTCCTTCAGATCCTTTTCAAGGTCGCGGCTGGGCGAACCCGTGCAATTCATCTGCGAAGCGAGATTGACCACACCGTCGTCCTCGCCGGAAAGCACTGCCAGGGAGATGGGCGTGGTGCCGTGGCCGCCGAGCGAGTACATCGGACGGTACATGGAGGAGCCTGTGAAGCTGCTAGGGTTGTATTGGGAATAGGTCTGAAGCGACTTGACACAAGTCTTACCCATGACGGCTAGCAGGGCTGCGTCGAGCCCGCCATTGCATACGTTGTCCATCCCTTGGGTCCCGTTAATCGCCCCACCGACCGTGATGACCGCGGTCACCTTACTCATCGCGCTAGAAAATGGAGCATAAGATCGTACTGCGCCCGCGGTGGTGCTTACATCGATGGCATTGATTACCGCGTTGGCATTCGGGTCGGTCGCTTTCGCGTTGCCGTTGATGTAAGTCATGACTTGCGCGCCCTGACTGTGAGCGACGACGTAGAAGTTATCGCCTGCGGTGCACTGGCGTGTGTGGGAGATGCCGTCTCCCTGGCCTGCTTCGATCGCCACGATCTGTGACGCTACCTGTCCTGCTGCGTCGGGATGCCAGAACGGGATGGCCATGGAGGTCGACGAGTTCCAGCCGACGATCGCATAGTGGCCCGCCCCCGTAGCGCCGCCCGTGATGGCCTGGGTGAAGTCGCCGTCCGCCGTCCAATACGCGAGCGCTTTGGCCCGATCGGCGTAGAGATTGTCTGCCTTGTTGCCGTGCACGAGGATGAAGCAGTCGGCCGCTTCCGCGAGGTTGGGCGTGAGCGCAGAGGCGGCAAGTCCAAAAGCAATAGTAAGGCAAGATAGTTTCATGCGGATATCCTCGTTGATTGAGCCACTTGCGTGAGCGTGCGGCCTGTTGTGTTGCGCGAGCATTCGGTTCGAACAGTCAACTTGGCGCAAACTCACGAAGCGAGTCAGATGGACGGAAGGCTTAGGCGTGCGACATCCGGCTAAGCGCTCTTCGGCGCGGCTGGCAGATCGCGCGCATCGAGCGCATCGCGTAGCGTCCGCCAGAGTAGGTCGCCCTTGACGGGCTTACGCAGCACCACCACGCCTGCGGGTGGCTCGTCGCCAAAAGGCAGGGTTGCTGCGCCCGTCACGACCAGCACTGGAAGGTAAGGCTGCTCTGCGCGCAAGATCAGCGCCAGCGCCGCGCCAGACATATCGCCTGGTAACCCATGATCCGTGATCAACAGCTCAGGGGGTGAACCGGCTGCACTTTGGCGACGCCAGATCTCGCGCGCTTCATTGGCATTTGCGGCTGCGAAGACCTGACAGCCGCGACCCTCGAGAAACGTCAGCGAAGCCGTGCGCACGTCCCGGTCGTCTTCCACGAGCAACACGCGGATCGCGCGCATTTCAGGAGGTTGGCTGCGGAGACGCGGCGCATGATCACTGCCCGCCAGCGGTAGCTCGACCGAGAACACAGAGCCGCGCCCCAAGCGACTTCGCACCGAAAGCTTCCAGTGGTTGAGATCGCAAAGTCGCCTTACCATGGAGAGTCCGATGCCGAGGCCCTTCTGACGGTCGCGCTCTGGATTTTCGAGCTGCACTAGCTCCTCGAAAATACGCTCCTGATCGCGTTCGGCTATACCGGGACCTTGATCCCAAATTTGTACAAGGCAGTGATCGCCGCGTTTGCGGCTCGACAAAAGCACGCGACCCGCACCGTGCCTGACGGCATTGGAGGCCAAGTTCTGCACCACGCGCGCCAGCATCGTGCGATCGCAAAACACCTGACACGCGCGTCCCGCCACCTGCACCACCATCCCGCGCGCTTCCGCTTCCCCTTGCAGACCCGAGGCGATGTCCTCCAGCATGCGGGCAATCGCCAGCGAGCTCGGACGCGGCGCAGCGATGCCCGCATCCAAGCGCGAAATGTCGAGCAGACTCTCCAGCATGGCAGAAAGTGCCAGCGACGTGCGCCCGAGCGCGGCGATCACTTCATTGCGCTTTACTTCGTCCGTTTGGTGCGCGAGCACATCCGCGAACAACGACATCGCCTGCACAGGCTGTCTCAGATCGTGGCTCGCAGCAGCGATGAACCGTGTACGCGCGGCGACCGCTGCTTCTGCGCGCTGCTTTGCTGCAAACGTAGCCTTCTGTTCCGCACGCGCTTGTTCGAGCAGTAGCGAATTGGTCCAACGCAACGAGAGCGACAACTTCAACACCTGATGGTTGCGCAGACTGACAACGGTAATGGCCGTCAGATAGAGGATCAGCAAACCGGATAGCCAGGCATCGTTGGGCGCCTCGATCAGGAGCGGTGGCAAGAACGCGAGCACGATGAAGATCAAGACCCCGCGCGGGTCGGCGGACGAGGTACTGCTCGCAGCGGCGGCAAGTCCAGTGGCGCACAAGAGCACGCCGATACCCGTATTGCCCGTGGAAAGTGGCCATAGCAGCGCCGCTGCGCCCCAAAGCGAACCGAGCGAGACGATGCCTGCCCGGCGCATGCTCAGCGCCAACAGCGGCGAGCGTCTGAGCTTTTCGGGTCGAAAATGACGCCACGTCAGCATGCCTGCGGTGGTCGCGATCGCATGACCGGCGAGCCATGGCCCGAGTGCGTCTTGCCAGCCGCCGCGCGCGATGAAGGCGGCGACCAGCAGCGACGACGCAATAGACCCCAGCCAGGCGATCGGCGCCTGCGCATAGTTGTACTCGAGCAGTTGCAGCTGAATCTCTTCGTCCTCGACGCTCATGGCAAGGTCCTATGTGGCCATGCGAGGCACATGAGAATTGTGGTTTCGCCAGCAAGTCCTGCGGACACTTCGTGGGGCAAATCGCTGTTAGCAAGACCGTAAGATCGACGGAGACTTCTCACACTACCTTGAGTTAGGTCCACGTTGTTGCTACTCCCTGACATGGTCATGCAGTTAATGGTCGTCGATGACCACGCTCTAATGCGCCAGGGCCTGCGAATGATGGCGGAGGCCATGGGTCGCTTCGACGGGATCACAGAATGCGGTTCCATTGCGGCGGCGCTCGCGGACGCGCGTGGCATGGCAGACACCCTAGCGCTCATCATTTTGGACCTTGGTCTCCCTGATTCGGACGCGATGGACGGGCTCGATCGTCTGCGTGCACAGTGTCCGAACGTGCCCGTGCTCGTAGTGTCAGGCGAAGATCATCCGCGCTTGATCGACGACGCGTTTGCCCATGGCGCCCGGGGTTTTGTGCCCAAGAATTCGTCGGCCGCGGCGCTGCGGGTGGCCATCGAAACGGTATTGGGCGGTGAGCTCTACGTACCACCTCATGTGCTCCCGTCGCGAGGACAGTCAAGCCGTCCCACGCCCGAAGTGGAAGCCGAGGCAGGTGCGAAAGTCACCCCACGACAGAGCGACGTGCTCGTGTTGCTCGCGCGCGGCCTTGCAAACAAGGAAATCGCGCAAGAGCTCGACATGAGCCTGTCTACCGTGCGTGTCCATGTTGGCGCCATCTTCAAACTCCTTGGCGTCGAAAACCGTACTCAAGCTGCTACCAGCCCGGTCACCCTCAAGCTCTTGGGCAAGACACAAGGGTAAGATGGCCGCGCACCAGCTCAGCTCTGCTCATTCATGGCAGATGCGAGCTCGCAACGTCAGGTGGATGGATAGCTTAGAGGCAAAACGCACATCTAGTACAAAAGGCTTAGGCCCGCGTCCGTTGCTGCAACATCAGTGAGGAACCGAGGGGCGCCTGTCTCCATGCCGAGATAACGTTGCCTCAGTACGAGCTACCGGAGTCCCGATGAAGCCTTCATATCTTTTCCTCGCATCTCTCGCTGCCGTCAGCCTCTCGTCTGGGCAGGGGTGCACGAGTGAGGCCCCGCCGGCCCTGACGCAAGGGGCTGCGGTGCAAGCCACTCAACTGGCAACGGACACCGCAGCGAGCGTAACGGCCACAGCCAGCTGCGAGGGGATTCGCTACTCGGCGTCAGGCACAAGCAGCGCTGGGTACACCGATCGCGATACGGTCAAATACCAAATACAACTGACCGCGCGCACGACGTACACGATCCGCACCTGCGGCGGCAGTAGTACTGACACTTATCTGCGACTGCACGCTGCCGGCCGTCAAGTCGCGTCGAGCGACGACGCCTGCGGCGCTCAGTCAAGCATCACCTACACCCCTACTAGCTCGGGCACCTACGAGCTGAGTCTCGGTTGCTACGGCTCGACCTCATGCAGTGCCACGCTATCGGTCGCTCCCAGCGCAACATGCACCGGACCCGTTGGCACGTGCGCCCCGTCGTGCACCGGCGATCGCTGCGGACAGGCCGACGGCTGCGGAGGCAGCTGCGGCGCGGACGATGCGCGCAGTTGTGGCAAGTGCGGTAACCCGAGTTGCTGCAGCCCGGCGTGCGCGGGCGCTCAATGCGGGCAGCCTGACGGTTGTGGCGGCCTCTGTCCTTCCGCAGACTCCAGCCGCTGCGGCGTGTGCGGCAACGCTCCCTGTGGCGGCAGCTGCAATGGCATTCGCTATTCCGCGTCGGGCACAAGCAGCGCCGCCTACACCGATCCCGAAACAGTCAAATACCAAATACAGCTGACCGCGGGCACGAGCTACACTATCAGCACCTGCGGCGGCAGCAGCACGGATACCTATCTGCGACTTCACGCCGCGGGCCGGCAGGTCGCATCGAACGACGATGCCTGTGGTGCTCAGTCAACCCTCAGGTATACGCCGAGCACGTCGGGCACCTACGAGCTCAGCCTGGGTTGTTACAGCGCAACCTCGTGCAGCGCCGCGGTGTCGGTCTCCCCAGACGCTACCTGCACGCTACCAGGCGGCACGCAGGGGCAACTGCGCAGCGCTTACCTTTCGGGTGACACCGAAGCCCAGCAATTCGTCACAGCGGGTGGCACCTTTGCTCTGGCCACGACAGGCCCGTCGCCGGTCGGCGACCTCGGCTGGCGAATCATCAATGCGATGCGGATGGCGGGCTATGACAACGCAGGGGTGCGCAGCGGCGAAATGATAGATGGCGCAAGACTGCTGCAGATCGATAGTGAGCTGCTGACAGCCGAAGCAACCATCGCGCGCCAGGCCGCGAAACTGCCTAACTACCAGGCGATCTCAGGTCCGAATTTTCGCGACAACATCCCGCAAGCCTTCGCCGCGCACCTGCTCGTATCCATTCTCGAGCTCTACAACGCAGGCACCACCCGTTATCAGACGGTAAGCAACGAGTGCGTGTTAGCAAACCTTATCCCCCAAATGTGTGGAGCTTTGGTGGACATGGGCGTCGCAAGCGGCAGCTCGGATTGCAAGACCTCGACCGCTGTGCTCCGCCAAAACCAGATCGTTCAAATGCCCGAGCTGTTCGGATTTCTCAATGTTCGGCGCGCGATCACGAATAGCGAGTACCCCACCTCAGGAGACTTCAGCACGATGGCCTACGCGAGCACGCTCATTCATGAGTTTGTGCACGACCTCGACGCCACGTTTGCCAGCTGGGCTCCGATGCACGCCCAGTATGATCGACGCACCTTATGCTCACCGACGCTGATCGATTTCCAGCAGTCCGGCACGCCCTTTGTGTTCACAGGCGCGAACGGAAGCCAGCGCTTGGCTGACTTCGTGAGTGAGTATGCCGCGGGCCTAAGTAACCCTGGTCAAGACTATCGCCCCATCGAGGACGCCGCAGAGACCGTCACCGCATACATCCTGCTTCCAGAGTACTTTCGGCTGCGCGCCGCAGGGAGCACATCGTTGCGGGCAAAGTACGACTACATCAAGGCCCGCATGTTCGGTGGCGTCGAGTTCCAAAATCCCAACCTGGTCGTAGCGAGCAACTACGTGACGCCCTCGACCGTTCAGCAGTGGAGCCTCGTCAACGAAGTGCGTACGTTCCGCATCACCGACATCCGGGTCAAACAGTAGTCCCACCTGCGAGACGCTGCATTCACTCGCAATCGCCCATCGTCCCTTACATACCTAGCTCGCTCTTGATGCTGCCAGCAGCTTCGACTTGGGCAGTAAGGTCGCCCGATGCGGAGGTAATCACGCCGCCCACGGCCTTGAGCTGCGAAGGTACGCAGGTGGTGATGCGATACGCCGCGACGAAGTCGAGGTCACCCTTGGCGATGCCATCGATGGTACCTTCCACGGCTCCTTCGGCATCAGCGACCAGGTTTGCGCCGGCCTTGAGCACGAGGTCACCCTTGCGCAGCGACACAAGAATGGAAGGTAATTTCGCGCGCAGACGATTGAGGCCGAACTCGAGGTCTGCTTTGATCTTGGCGTCGACGTTGGCCTTGAATGCGTACTTGATGTCTACGCTGGGCGGTGTGCACTGCACGTCCAAGCTCGCGTCTGCTTTGGCTGAAGCTTGGCACGATGCGGACGCATCACAGTCGACCGAAGCCTTGGGAGGTACGACCTCGCCGTCGCACTTGCCGCTGCACATCACGGACGCGCTCGCGCTGGCTTCGCACTTGACGGTTGCCATGGCATCGCAGCCTGCAGCACCGGGCTCGTAGGTGCATTCACCGCTGCATGTTCCATCGCACTCGGCAGTCAGGTTGGCGTCGAGTGTGCAGTCGGCGTCGCATGAACCCTTGCAGGTTCCGCTGCATGTTCCTGTGCACTTGCCGCTTGCGTCTTTCGCGGAGCACTCGCCTTCACAAGTGCCGTTGCACTTTCCGGAGCAGGAGCCTTCGCACTTCGCGGCAGCGGCACCCTTGAGCGTGCATGTGCCATTGCATTGACCCGTGCAGGCAAAGCTCGGGGCTTTGACGGAACAGCTCGCCTTGAGGTCGCCTTCGCACGATGCCATCGCGCTCGCTTCGGCTTCGCACGAACCTTTGCACTCCACCATCACCATGCCGGGTTCGACCTTGGCATCGCAGCCGGCTTCGACTTCGCAGGAGGCCTGTGCTTCGACCGTCACGCGCGCGTCGACCGCACACTTCGCGGGCTCTGCGACAATTTTGATTCCACCTTCAAGCCCCACGTCGAGCTTGGCTTTCACGGCCGCACCGAGCGAGCCATTCGTACTAAGGTCGGTGTCGCTGATTCCAAAGCCAGCCTGAATGTCATCCAAGTCGGCCTTGAGCGATCCACTCACGCTACCGGCAACGTCCTTGAATTTGACGACGGATCCGAAAAAGCCGTCGATGGCGCCATAACCGGAAATCGACGCATTTCCCTCGGCGATGCCGTTCTCGGAGCACTCAAGCCCCGGGCACACATCGCCCACCCCGGGTGTCCCATTTTCTCCACAGCCGCTTACGGCAAGAGCACCCATACAAAGTGAGAGGAGCCCGACGGTGCGGGCGAGTCTTGGTGGAAGCTTCATTCTTAGTTCTCCATTTGTTCGGCGCCGACAGTACGCGCGAGCGCGGCGGTTTACTCATGCAGTCACCCCGAAAGCTCCTTCGCGGCGCGGGCCAACTACGACATTTGTGTCAGGGCCGCCGTGTCGAGATCGACGCGAACAGGTCCCGTATCGCGTGCATCCCTGTTCCCGTTCGGCCAGGCTTCTTTGCCCAATCAGTCACAGTAAGGTCCGACGACCGCGTCACCCCCAAGCCGCGCGGCGTTGGACGTTAGCTTATTCGTTGCGCGTAACGTTCGAGCTCCTTCGCGCGACTGAGCCGACCGGAGGATGACCCAATGAAACTCTATCTCAGCTCTGGTACCTGTTCGCTCTCCCCTCACATCGCACTGCGCGAAGCCGGCCTAGCCTTCGAGCTCGAGCC
>JBKJIA010000296.1:0-3267 GCA_046598735.1 Polyangiales bacterium | reverse complement strand
CTTACTCTTGTGCGCGCCTGTCAGGCGCGATCTGGTGATGACCCACGCGAGGTCTCCGGAGCTCGCATGCTTCTGGTCGACGACCTGCACCTTCATGCCCGCTAGGAACGCGATGTCTAGCTCAAGGTGGTGGGACGTATACTCCGCGCGCGAGCTCTCTTGTCCCCCTGACTCGTAGATCACGACGTCTTCCGCCAAAAGCGAAGTTACGGTCGTTGCGTCGCCGTTGGCGAGGGCCGTGGCAAAGGTTCGCGCGATGCCGAGCGCGTCCATGCTCTGGCTTGCTGCAACCGGCGTGTTGGCTTGCGTGGGACGAACCGCATGCGCACCGGGATGTGCCAGCGCAGGCGCCGCGCCGAGTGGAAGTAACAGCGTCAGACTAAGCAGGACTGATCGGGGTATGCCGCCCTGGGCGCAACGCACGAGAGCCGGGGTAGTCATCGTAGAGGAAAGCAGTAGACGTTTTCTCATGGGATCTTCGGATCACCTGATTAATGGTCGGAACGCGCAAGCGGCTGGAGGGCGCCCCTACTTCGCGGGCGGAGGTACTGGATGAGGATGGGAAGGATGCGGCTTGTGCGGCTCCTTGGTGTCGGTCGTCGGCGTGATCATCTTAATGTTCAATGCCACGTGCTCAGTCCCGCTCGGCGACTTTTGCGCCAGCACCACAACCTGCTGTCCGACTGCCAAGTGTTTTGCGCCCGATGGTGCACCGCCTTTTTCGAAGGTGGTTTGTTCGTTGAAGGCGACTGTGACTTGCTTACTGTCCGCAGTCGTTACTCTCACGTGTCCGGGTTTGATGCTGGCGACTGTTCCCCGGATGTGCTCGCCCGCCTCGTGCTGCGCGAAGCTGGCCGCAGGCGTCATCCCAAACACGAAAAGCGCAAATAAAATTGCTGTTCTCAGATTCATTTTGAAAGTTCCTCTGTGGATATGTGTTCCCTGGGGAACTGCCTCACGCATACGAATTTAGTCAACCCTTCTATGTATCGATTCCATCGCGCGCCAGATCAGACGCGGTGGCCTGCTCCGCGACCTCACCATCCGGGTGCCGGTACCAACCCGGATCAGCGTAGGAGTCGAGTTTGTCGCGCACCTTGAGAACGGTAAACATACCGCCCATATCGATGTAGCTGAAGGGGCCCGGTCCGCCGCGCATGGGGGCGGAGTTCGCGGGGACGGGCATTCCCATCTCGGCCATTCCACCCATACCTTCCTGGCCCATGCTCATGTAGCCAGGCAAGAGCTTTCTCATTCGAGTGTCGAGCGTTTTGGTCCGGGCGCCCACCATGTTTGGGAAATCATGTCCCATCTGCGTCATGACGTGATGAGTCATGTGGCAGTGCATGGCCCAATCGCCGGGCTCCGTGGGGTTGAACTCTATATCACGCGTCGAACCCACGGGGACAAGGACTGTCGTCTCTGGCCACTGACCTGCCTCGGGAATCGGGCCACCATCGGTCGCCGTGACCTTGAAGAACAAGCCGTGCAGATGGATCGGGTGATGATCCATGGCACCCAAGTTCCCCAAGCGAATGCGTACGCGCTCGCCGGTCTTGACCACCAGCGGCTCCGTGAGTGGAAATGTCTTACTGTTGAAGGTAAGCATGTTGAAGTCGTTCATCGCGAGTGGGTTCGGGCGTCGCTCACCGGGCTTGACGGTCCACTCACTCGTCATCAAGACGAAGTCTCGATCCACGCGCCGCCGTGCCACCTTGGGATGCACGACGATCATACCCATCATACCGAGCGCCATCTGTGTCATCTCGTCGAAGTGCGGGTGGTACATGAAAGTGCCCGCGCGATCGAACGTGAACTCGTACTTGAAGGTCTGCCCCGGCTCGATGGGGCGTTGGTTGAGTCCCGCGACTCCGTCCATCCCGTTTGGCAAAACGATGCCGTGCCAATGCACGCTGGTGGCTTCAGGTAGCTTGTTCGTCACGTAGAAACGAACACGGTCGCCCTCGACAGCTTCAATCGTCGGCCCTGACGTGCGACCGTTGTAGCCCCAGCACTCCAGCACCACTCCGGGCGCCATCTCATGGTTTGGCACAACCTCCGCGATCAGGTGGAAGACTTTCACGCCATCGACGACCTTGTACGACAGGGTGACGCCGTTGGGCGTGATCACCGGCGTGTAGCGTTTGTCGAGGGCACCGGGCGGTACGCCCTCTCCGTGGGCATTCGCTTCTGCGGCGTGCACAGGAAGGTTCGAGGCAAGGACTGCAGCGCCTGCCACAGCGGCGGCTGAGCTGCGCAGCAAAAACTCCCGTCGTCGGAGCATCAGTGGCCTCCCTGTTGGCTCGACATAGCGTCATTCAAACTCGACGCGTACGCGCCAGCGGAGTGGCTGACAGCACCACCGGCCTGCACCTGAACGAGTTCGGCGCGCGCAATCCAATAGTCACGGAGAGCGCGCACGTAGCTTTGCGTGGCCTCGAACTCCTGTCGCTTGGTTGCAATGAGTTCGAAGATCCCCGAGTTCATTGCGTTGTACTGACGAAGCCGCTCGTCGGTCACACGTTGCCGGAGAGGAATGATCGTATTCTGATACTGGAGAACAACCTGCCGCGCGATAGTGAGGGCGTTGCGTGTGCGGCGCGCTTCAGATCTTAGTTCGATCGCGGTGGCCACGTAGCGCGCGCGTTGTTGGTCGAGCTCTGCCATCGCTCGCATAATCCCGGCCTGTCCTTGATCGAACAGAGGAAGTTGACCGCTCACGATAGGTCCAATCCGCTTGAAGCCCTCCTCGAAGTCGAGGTCAAGTCCGGCGCTGAGATCCGGGACAATACCCTGGACTTTCGCGATCCCTATCCGGGCAGCAGCCGCCTCGATCTGCTCACGCATCTGGGCGAGCTCAAGGCTGCGCTCAATCGCGACGCGCTCTACTTCACCATCGGTCGGTTCACTGCTCGGCACGGGCGGGAAGTCGTCAACGGGGACCCAACGTGTGTACGGTCCCCAGACCCCAAATAGAGAGTTCAGTTCCTCTCGTAGGTCTAACTCCCCCTTTTGGGTCAACACGAGATTGAGTCGGCTCTCTTCGAGAAAGGCGCGTTCCATCTCATACTCCAATTGGGGAATGTTACCTGCGTCAAGCAGAGCCTGGGCTGCGTCCGCGCTCGCCTGCGCAGACTCCTGCACGGCAATTCCCATCGCGACCAGCCTGCGAGCGGCGATGTAGCCGTGAAAGGTGGAACGCACTTGTAGGGCGAATGTCATGACGTCATCCACCACACGTAGCTGTTCGGCGGCCAATTCATGCTT